>NZ_JBEPLZ010000033.1:0-43336 GCF_040545455.1 Enterocloster citroniae
AATGCTTATCTTTTGGTCTTTGGTTCGGAATAGTGTAGTGCTGGCGGTCTATCTCTTGTTTTCGGTTGCTTGCTTCCTTACCGTACATGAGCATTAGTTGCTGGTATGATACACTATAACGATATTCGATATAATAATTATAATATCGATATTCGATATAGTCAAGTATGTTTTGTATTAGATGAGAAACATGAAAAAAAGCTCTTGATATGACCCTTGGTTACCATTTATAGTAAAGCTGTTTATAGAATTTTTATAATTATACAAAAGGGTAGGAGAAGAGTATGAAAGATTTAACACCGCAGCTGTTTCTGTCCATGAAACAGTATTCCAAAGAACAGTTTGTCAATGACGTGGTATCGGGCATTATTGTGGCGATCATAGCCCTCCCGCTGTCCATCGCCCTGGCCCTTGCTTCGGGTGTGACGCCGGAACAGGGCCTTTACACTGCCATTGTGGCCGGCTTTGTGATCTCCTTTTTAGGGGGAAGCAAGGTGCAGATCGCAGGGCCCACCGCTGCATTTGCCACCATTGTTGCCGGTATCGTGATCAAAAATGGGACGGAGGGACTGGCGGTGGCCACGATCCTGGCCGGCATTCTGCTGATCATTATGGGCGTGCTGCGCCTGGGAAGCCTGATCCGGTTCATTCCATATACTATCACCACTGGTTTTACCACCGGTATTGCTGTCACCATATTCATTGGGCAGATCAAGGACTTTATGGGACTGACATTTGAAACATCCCCTGTGGAGACCATGGAAAAGCTTCATGAAGTCATTGCCTGTGCAGGCACCTTTAACCCCATGGCGGTAGCGGTGGGGGCGCTGTCCCTGGGAATCCTTATTATATGGCCCAGATTTTTTAAGAAGATACCCCCCTCGCTTGTGGCGGTGATCGTTTCCGCCGTGCTGGTAAAAGGCCTGGATCTGAGAGTAAATACTATTGGGGATCTGTACACCATATCCTCCAGCCTGCCCGTTTTTCACCTGCCCCAGATCTCCTTTGAACTGGTCCGCAGGGTCATGCCTGATGCTCTGACCATTGCGGTCCTGGCAGCCATTGAATCCCTTTTATCCTGTGTGGTTGCAGATGGCATGGTGGGAGGAAAGCATAATTCCAACATGGAACTGATCGCCCAGGGAGCGGGCAATGCGGCTTCCGCCCTGTTTGGCGGGATCCCGGCCACGGGAGCCATTGCCAGAACTGCGGCCAACATTAAGAACGGGGGGCGCACACCGGTGGCCGGTATGGTCCACGCCGCCGTCCTTTTGTTAGTCCTTATTTTCCTTATGCCCTATGCGGCTCTGATCCCCATGCCGGCCATTGCCGCCATCCTTTTTATGGTGGCGTATAATATGAGCGAGTGGAGGGAATTTCTGGATGTGGTAAAGACCTCTCCCAAAAGCGATACCGCAGTACTGCTGATCACATTTTTCCTCACCGTGGTGTTTGATCTGGTGATGGCCATCGGAGTGGGGCTGGTCCTGGCCTCCCTGCTGTTTATGAAACGGATGTCTGATGTTTCCGATATATATGGATGGAAGTATGAGGAGGATTACAGGGAAGGGGATGACAGGGAACGAATTGACTTAAAGCCGGTGCCAAAGCATGTGATGGTGTTTGAGGTGGACGGCCCCATGTTTTTTGGCGCAGCGGACAAGATTGCCCAGATTCCCCTTGACACAAAGAAACAGGTCCTGATCCTGCGCATGAGAAGTGTACCAGCCATGGATGCAACTGCGTTAAACAGCCTGAAAAAGCTTCATGCCCGGTGCCGCAAAGCACACATCACAATGATCCTGTCCCATGTCAATGAGCAGCCCATGTCAGTGATGGAAAAGTCCGGTTTTGACCTGGAGATCGGCAGGGATAATATAGCTGTCTCTATTGACGCGGCCTTAAGCCGCGCTGCCATGATTGACAGAACAGCTGAATCAGTATAGACTGTGAGTGACTGAATAATTTGACGCGGTCCCGAATAGATTGAGAGTACAAAAACGGCTCCATGACAGGGAATGAGGAAGACATGCAGGGAGGGCCGGGAAAAGAGGAACAGGTATGAAGGTTGTTGATATGCATTGTGACACCATTTCTGAATTATATAAGGATCACAGGGCGGGCGGAAACGCATCGATCCTGGAGAATTCCATGATGATCGACCTTAAGAAAATGCAGGCAGGTGATTACGGGCTCCAAAACTTTGCCCTATATACCAATCTGGACCGGGCGGAGGGGAAGCCCTTTGAATACTGTATGCAGCTTCTGGATACATTCTATAATGAGATGGAAGCCCACAGGGATATGATCGGTATTGTAAAATCCTACAAAGATATTGAGGAGAACTGGAAGCAGGGAAAGATGTCGGCCCTTCTGACCATTGAGGAGGGAGGCGTTTGCCAGGGGGAACTGGGGTTTTTACGCAATTTCTACCGGCTGGGTGTCAGGATGATGACCCTGACCTGGAACTATCCGAATGAACTGGCATTTCCAAACAAAAGGGAAATGCAGGAAAATGGCCGTTCCCGTCTGGTGGCGGACACGGAAAACGGCCTGACAGAAACAGGGGTCCGGTTTGTCCGGGAAATGGAGCGCCTGGGAATGATCATTGACATTTCCCATTTAAACGATGCGGGGATCTGGGATGTGTTCCGCCATACAAAAAAACCGTTTGTGGCCAGCCATTCCAATGCAAGGGCAGTTGCCTCCCATGCCAGGAACCTTACTGATGAGATGATACGCGCCCTGGCGGAGAGGGGAGGAGTGGTGGGGATTAATTACTACTCCTGCTTTTTACACGATTTTGCAGAGGGAGAATCTGAGATCAGCCGCATTTCCCATATGGTGGATCACATGAAGCATATCCGCAACATAGGCGGAATCGGCTGTCTGGGCCTGGGGTCTGATTTTGACGGGATCGAATGTGAACTGGAGATGAAGGACGCATCCCAGCTGTCCCTTTTGGCAGATGCCATGAGCAGGGAAGGCTTTTCCCAGTCGGACATAGAGGCTGTTTTTTATAAAAATGTCCTGGGATTATACAGGGAAATCCTCTGATCGTAAAAAATTTACGCAGATTTTACAATTCCATGGGGCGGATTTTACTTGCATTTGGTATGCTGTTTACATATCTTCCATGCACGGCCGTGTGTATACGGATGGCAGCCTTGTACACGGATGGCAGCCTTGTACACGGATGGCAGTCTTATACGTGGAAGCTACATACTCAGAAAGGCGGAGAAGCGGAGATGGAACGGATTTATATCATAGAGGATGATGAGAATATCAGGAACCTGTTAAAGATTGCCCTGGAGGGCTTTGGCTATGATCCGGAAGGGTTTGAGACAGCCGAGGAGGGCCTGGCAAGGATGAAGGAAGAAAAGCCGGACCTTGCCATCTTTGACTGGATGCTTCCGGGGATGGACGGAATTGAGGCGATCAAGCAGGTCAGGCTTTCAGAAGGACTTAAGGATATTCCCATCATGCTTCTGACCGCCAAGGAAAAGGAACTGGACAAAGTGGTTGGACTGGACTGCGGGGCGGACGATTACATGGTTAAGCCTTTTGGGGTCCTGGAATTGTCAGCCCGTATCCGAAGCCTGCTGCGCAGGACCAGGAGGGAGGAGGAACGGGACGTACTGTCTTACCAGGGGATTTCCGTAAACCGAAAGACCAGGGAGGTTATGAGCAGCGGCCGGGTGTCGGAGCTGACCCTGAAGGAGTTTGAACTTCTGGTATATCTTTTGGAAAACCAGTCCCGGGTGGTAACAAGGGATGAACTGCTAAACCGGATATGGGGTTATGAGTATGACGGGGAGACAAGGACCTTGGATATGCATATACGTACCCTGCGCCAGAAACTGGGCGAAGAGGGGGGATCCTGTATCAAGACGGTCAGGGGAGTGGGCTACCGCATGATCAAGGCGGAAGCATAGCTCGCTGAATATGTTGGAGTTACCTTAGGAGGAGATCATGCGTAAAGCCATATTGGAACGCTTTATTCTTGTATTGTTAGCGGCGCTGTGTATTAACAGCGTCATCTTTTATATTGCCAGCAGCAATATGATCCTGACCACGTCCAGCCGGGACATGAAATACACCATCAGGGCCATTGACAGCATACTGGATTATGACGGGGACCTGATGAGCCAGATGCACAAGCTGGAGGCATTTACAGACCAGGATTCCAGCCGGGTCACCCTGATCAGGACAGACGGAACCGTTATCACGGATTCGGATGCGGATGCGGAGTATCTGGACAATCATCTGGGCAGGGAAGAGATACGGATGGCGGTGGAAAAGGGGGAAGGGCATGCCAGAAGGTATTCCAGCACCCTGGGGAAGACCATGCTTTACGTGGCCTGCCGGTCGGACCACGCCGACATGGTCCTGCGGCTGGCCGTACCCTATTCGGGCATCAGCGAATACCTTCCCATGCTGCTGCCTGCCGCCATTGTAAGCTTTGGGGCGGCTATGCTGTGCTCCCTGATCACCACCCAGCGGTTTGTGTCCTCGGTCACCAGGCCCATGAGGGATATTTCCAGGAAAATGCTGCAGGTAAAGGGGGATTACACGGAGCTGCATTTTGACAGGTACCAGTATCCGGAGATCAATGTCATTGCCGAGACCATCACTAATATGTCCCAGAATGTGAAGGAGTATCTGAGCCAGATCGACAGGGAAAAACAGATACGCCAGGAATTTTTCAGCAATGCATCCCATGAGCTGAAGACCCCCATTACCTCGATCCAGGGATATGCGGAACTGCTGGAGAGCGGGATGATCCAGGATGAGTCCATGAAAATGGATTTTGCCAGGAGGATTAAGAAGGAGGCGGCCAATATGACAGGCCTTATCAATGATATCCTGATGATTTCCCGGCTGGAGGCAAAGGATGCGGAGGTGGTGATGACCGATGTGCGCATCAGCGTGCTGCTGGAGGAGATCATGGACAGCTTAAAGCCCCAGGCGGCATCCAGCCAGGTGTTCATGCATGTGGACTGCCAGCCCCTGTGCATAAAGGCCAATGTCCAGCAGATCAAAGAGCTTCTCACCAACCTTTTAAGCAATGCGGTAAAATATAATCACCCAGGAGGACAGGTTTGGATCAATATCCGGGAGCAGGACGACAACATGGTCATCCGGGTGCGGGACAATGGAATGGGGATCCCTGAGGAGAGCTTAGACCGCATTTTTGAGCGGTTTTACCGCGTGGATAAGGGGCGCAGCCGCAAACAGGGAGGCACGGGCCTGGGACTTTCCATTGTGAAGCATATTGTGAATTTTTATCATGGAACCATCCATGTGACCTCCAGGCTGGAACAGGGCACGGAATTTGTAGTCTCTCTCCCCTTAAACCGCTGTGAAAAATAGATTGTACGCAAAAAAATACACTTTATCGCTTTAAATTCGCAGGAATTTAAAGTAATAAAATTGACGGCGGAATTTTTTTGTAGTATGATAGAAAACATCCCTGAACGGGAGCAATCTATGGGATGAAAAGAGGAGAGAGCATTATGAAAAAAACATCAAAGATCATGTCTCTGGTGCTTGCGGGTGCCATGGTTCTGTCCATGAGCGCATGCGGCGGCAGCACGGCAGGGACAGCAGCAGACACCACGGCGGCAGATACCGCAGCGGCAACCGCTGCAGAGGCGGCTGAGACATCCAAGGAAGATGCCGGGGAAGCCAAGGAGACATCTGCACAGGCAGCGGACGGCACGGTTTATAAGATCGGCGTCCTTCAGCTGGTCCAGCACACGGCTCTGGATGCGGCAAACCAAGGTTTTATCGCAGCCCTGGATGATGCGGGAATCGCATATGAGGTGGATCAGCAGAACGCATCCGGCGACCAGTCCGCCTGCCAGACCGTTGCATCCAAATTTGCTAATGACAAAAAGGATCTGATCCTGGCCATTGCGACCCCGGCAGCACAGGCCGTGGCAGGCGCTGTTTCAGATGCACCCGTGCTTGTGACAGCAGTGACCGACCCTGCTGAGTCAGGCCTTGTGGATACCAATGAAAAGCCAGGGGGCAATGTAACAGGAACCTCTGACCTGACCCCTGTAAAGGAGCAGGTGGAGCTGCTTCAGAAGATCCTTCCCGATGCAAAAAAAGTGGGGATCCTGTACTGCTCAGCAGAGTCCAATTCCGAGATCCAGGCACAGATGGCAAAAGAAGCCATTGAGGCGGCGGGAATGACCAGCCAGGATTTCACCGTATCCAGTTCCAATGAGATCCAGACCGTTGTGCAGTCCATGGTGGGCAAGGTGGATGCCATCTACGCGCCAACGGATAACACCATTGCGGCCGGTATGACCACGGTGGGCATGGTTGCAGGGGACAACAAACTTCCTGTTATCTGCGGAGAGTCCGGAATGGTGGAGAACGGCGGTCTTGCAACTTACGGGATCGACTACTACCAGCTGGGCTACATGACCGGCCAGCAGGCAGTGAGGATCCTTACTGAGGGAGCTTCACCGGCCGATATGCCAATCGAGTACCTTCCGGCTGAAAAGTGTGGGTTGACAGTCAATGAGGAGACAGCTTCCACACTTGGAATCGATGTATCTAATCTGAAGTAATATTTGTATCAGGATGTTTCCCAAAGGCGGTGCTGCGGGGCTCCGGCGGACATGAAGATCCGCCGGAACCTGCGGCACCCCATTTTAGCGTTCAGGAGCAATCTTTTTTTGGTTAAAACTGGTTATGTGATAGATGGTTTGCTCAAGCCGGAGCGCGCTGCCATGGGAGGTTTGGGCAAGCTATTTATAGAATGATCAAAATAGCAGTACGAAAATGCACTACAAATGGAGGTTTAAGATGAATATACTAAATGCGCTGCAGGGCATGGGCCCCGCGCTGTTGGATGCAGTGGGGCAGGGTGTGCTCTGGGGGATCATGGTATTGGGCGTGTACATAACATATAAGCTGCTTGATATCGCGGATTTGACCGTGGACGGCAGCTTTGCCCTGGGCGGCTGCGTGTGCGCCATGCTGATCGTAAACAGGGGCATGGACCCGGTGGCGGCCTTGGCTCTTGCCACCCTTGCGGGCATGGCGGCAGGCTTTGTCACAGGTATCCTGCACACCGTGTTTGAAATCCCATCCATTCTGGCAGGGATCCTGACCCAGATTTCTTTGTGGTCCATCAATCTGTGGATCATGGGCAATAAGAGCAACCTTCCTCTTCTGAAGGTGGATTCCATGGTGACCCAGCTTTCAGGGGCCACGGGGCTGAACCAGGCCCAGTCCTCCCAGGTGATCGGCATTATCGCGGCGGTGATCGTTGTGGCGGTCCTGTACTGGTTCTTTGGCACGGAAATAGGAAGCGCCCTCAGGGCAACGGGCAATAATGAGGATATGATACGGGCATTGGGGGTCAATACCAGTGTTACCAAACTCCTGGCCCTGATGATCAGCAATGGTCTGGTGGGCATGTCGGGAGCACTGGTGTGCCAGAGCCAGAAATACGCAGACATACAGATGGGCACCGGAGCCATTGTGATCGGACTGGCGGCCATCGTGATCGGAGAAGTGATCTTTGGATGGTTCCGCAACTTTGCCTGCAAACTGGCGGCAGCGGTCATTGGTTCCGTTATCTATTTTGTGATCCGTGCCGTTGTGCTGCAGCTGGGGCTGAATCCAAACTATATGAAGCTGCTTTCCGCCATCATTGTGGCCCTGGCCCTGTGTATCCCGGTGGCGGCCGCAAAATGGAAAGCCTATAGGGCATATTCAGAAGGAGGGGAAAGCTGATGCTGGTACTGACTAATGTGAGAAAGACATTCAACAAGGGAACCATCAACGAAAAGAGGGCTTTAAACGGTATCGACCTTTCCCTGAAGGACGGTGATTTCGTCACTGTCATAGGAGGCAACGGCGCCGGTAAATCCACCATGCTCAACATGATAGCAGGGGTGTATCCCATTGATTCGGGAAAGATAGAGATAGACGGGATCAATATTTCCAGACAGCCGGAGCACAAGCGGGCCAAATACATCGGACGCGTGTTCCAGGATCCCATGAAGGGCACGGCCGCGGGTATGGAGATCCAGGAAAACATGGCGCTGGCTTTTAGAAGAGGGCAGAGGCGCGGTCTGGGCTGGGGGATCCGCGCCAATGAAAAAGACTATTACAGGGATATGCTCACCCGCCTGGGCCTTGGGCTTCAGACCAGGATGACCAGCAAGGTGGGACTTTTGTCCGGCGGACAGCGTCAGGCCCTGACACTTCTGATGGCAACCCTTCAGAAGCCCAGGCTCCTGCTTCTGGATGAACACACGGCCGCCCTGGATCCCCAGACTGCAAAAAAGGTTCTGGACCTGACCAATGAAATGGTAACGGAACAAAAGCTTACAGCACTTATGGTAACCCATAACATGAAGGACGCCATCCAGATCGGCAACCGTCTCATTATGATGAATGACGGCCGTATCATTTACGATATTTCCGGCGAGGCCAAGAAAAATCTTACCGTGGATGATCTTCTTAAAAAGTTCTCCGAAGCCAGCGGAGGCGAGTTTGCCAATGACAGAATGATGCTCTCCAAATAATTCCTTACGAAATTTAAGAAATATTTCACTTTTTCCCATACAATTTTGTGATATACTTTACGCTGTATGAGTTTACATGCCGAAAAACTAATTTGGAGACGAACGGAATCATGCTTGAACATAAGGATTATTTATCAAGCCTTAACAAGGCCAGAAGAAAACGTAATCAGAACATAGACCCCAGATATCTCCTGCTTTTGCTGGCAGCAGTGATCCTGGTGGGCTTAATTGTTGTGGGAATCAAGACCGTAAAGAAGCCGGCCTCCGGGCGGGTGGCGGGAAGTACGCCTTCACAGGAAGGCCAGATCGCTACCCCGGCTCAGGCACAGGCGGAAGGTTCACTGTCACCGGAGGAGGAGGCCGCCAGGAAGGAAGAGGAGGAGATTGATAAAACCATCAGCTCCTACACCAACCTGGGTATTGTGCAGGTGTCCGGATATCTGAATATCAGGGAGACACCCAGCACGGACGGTAAGATCATCGGTAAGCTGTCCGGAGACGGCGCCTGCGAGATACTGGGCACAGAGGGAGACTGGTCCCACATCACCTCAGGCGGTGTGGACGGATATATCAGCAACCAGTACCTGCTCACCGGGGAGGAAGCAAGGGCCAAGGCAAAAGAACTGGTTAAGCTGAGGGCCACGGTTACAGCGGACAACCTTAACATCCGCCAGGCACCGGAACTGGATCCCAGCAATGTGGTGGGACAGGCCTTAAAGGGCGAACGGTATGTGGTCCTGGGGCAGCAGGACGGATGGATCCAGATCGAAGAAGGCTATATATCAGCGGATTATGCGGATGTTTCCTATTCCCTGAATGAAGGACGCAAACTGGATATGAAGGCCATGGCCATCAACCAGTACGACAATCTGGTGATATCCAAGGTGAATAATTACCTGAACGTGCGGGCCGAACCCAAGCAGGACGGAAAGATCATTGGCAAGATGACAAGTAAGGCGGCAGGTGAGATCCTGGAGACCCTGGATGGATGGTACAAGATCAAATCAGGCCCCATTATCGGTTATGTATCCGCGGACCCGCAGTTTACGGCCACCGGCCAGGAGGCCAAGGATATTGCCATGCAGACAGCTGCGTTGAAGGCTGTTATCAACACGGATGTGCTCAACGTGCGCACGGAGCCCAGCACGGATTCCAAGATCTGGACCCAGATCGTAAAGGATGAGAGATATCCGGTAGTGGCCCAGCTGGACGGATGGGTAGAGATCGAGCTGGATTCTGTGGATGAGGAAGATGGAAGCACCAAGGATAAGGCGTACATTTCCACAAGGGATAACAATGTGGAGGTGCGTTATGCCCTGAATGAAGCCATCAAATTCTCGCCTCAGGAGGTTGCGGCTAATAACGCGGCATCCCGCCGTTCCCAGATTGTCAACTACGCACTGCAGTTTGTGGGAAATCCCTATGTTTGGGGCGGTACCAGCCTTACAAAGGGAGCGGACTGCTCCGGATTTACCATGAAGGTAATGGAACACTTTGGTGTTTCCCTTCCCCATTATTCCGGCTCCCAGGCCAAGATGGGCAAGGCGGTTACCTCCGGCAACATGAGGCCGGGTGATCTGATCTTCTATGCAGGCAGCGGCGGAAAGATCAACCATGTATCCATGTATATCGGCAACGGACAGGTGGTCCATGCAGCCAGCCGAAAGAGCGGCATCAAGATCTCCACCTGGAACTACAGGTCTCCGGTGGCGATCAGGAACGTACTGGGCGATTGATGAGCCGCCCTGAACTGTTGCAAAATTTCATAGATAAGTAAATGCAGCAGCCGGTCAGCGTATATTTTTGCTGGCCGGCTGTTTTTGTAACCTGGAAGCATTGTGATCCTCATATGCATATTTTGTCCCTGTTGGTGCAGACTATCCATAGACTGCGGATAGTAACGTAATACTTCATGAAAGGGAGGTCCGGTCATGGGACAGGGAAAAAATAACAAGAAAAACAGGAATGAAAACCAGGAACCTGAAAAAAAGGATGACGAAGCCAAAAAGCTGGAAAAAGAAATAGAGGAAAAAGAGGATAACCGCCTGGAGGAGTATGGCCAGGTCATTCTGGAGGACAACCGTAAACAGAGGAAGATCCACCTGATCACCATTATCGGCGAGGTGGAGGGACATGAGAATTCTTCAGGGAGTAGCAAGACCACCAAGTATGACCATATTCTTCCAAAACTGGCTGAGATCGAGGATGACGACAGCGTGGACGGACTTCTGGTCCTTCTCAACACCTCAGGCGGGGATGTGGATGCGGGGCTGGCGATCGCTGAGATGATCGCTTCGCTCAGCCTGCCTACCGTATCCCTGGTACTGGGAGGCAGCCACTCCATCGGCGTGCCCCTGGCAGTGTCCACCAACTATTCCTTTATCGTGCCCTCAGGAACAATGATGATCCATCCGGTACGCATGACAGGCATGGTGATCGGAACAGCCCAGACCTACGAGTATTTTGAAATGATACAGGACAGGATCCTCACCTTTGTGGCAAACCATGCGGATATCGCCTACGACCAGCTCAGGGATCTGATGCACAACACAAAGATGCTGACCCGGGACCTGGGCACCGTGCTGGTGGGAGAACAGGCTGTGGACGCAGGACTGATCAACCGGGTGGGCGGAATCAAGGAAGCCCTCGGAAAGCTGTATGAAATGATAGATGAGAGGGAGCGCCGCAGATGATCGCCAGGTGATGGATCCAAAAATCCGGATCCGGTTGCGCCGGAGCAAAAGCACGGGGGAGAGACTGGCTCCATGATAAGATGTATGCAGGGAAGCATCATAAAAAGTCTCCCCCTCCCGGCTTCAATTCACTTGAATTTTCATGATAAATAAGGCATAATAGGTACTATACAAAAGAATTGCCATAAAATACCATGGAATAAAGTGGAGGAACTCCAAGTATGGAAAAGACAGGCAGGGAGATTACCCAGGAACTGTTAAGCGGGTTTTGTATCCATTTAGAGGAATCAGGATATGCGAAAGCGACTGTGAACAAATATAAAGCGGACCTGATGCAGTACATATTATTTTTGGAAGGCGCGCCGGTGTGTGAAGAGGGACTGAGCCGTTACAGGGAATACCTGGAGCAGCAGTACCGGACAAGCAGCGCCAATTCCAAGATTGCGGCGGTCAATGCCTTTTTTAAGTCCGTTGGCTGGGAGTACCTGATTCCGGCCCTGGAGCCGGGAGAGAGCCTTCCGGTGATGGGGGAGGAGCTGACCCTGTCCGAGTACAGGCAGCTGTTAAAGGAGGCAAAGCAGCAGGGGAACCTGCGCCTCTATTATCTGATCCAGATCCTGTCTTCCACAAAGATCAATATAAGCGAGCACCGGTATGTGACCGTGGAGGCTGTATCCCGAGGATATATGGTGATCCCCCGTGGAAAGAGATCACGGGTGATATTTATACCGGACCGTTTAAGGCGTCAGATCCTGACGTATTGCAAGAAGCAGGAGATCCAGAGCGGACCTGTGTTTGTGAACTGGAAAGGGACGCCCCTGGACCGGAGCAATGTCCATAAGTACCTAAAGCGCCTGAGCCAGAATGCAGGAGTGGATCCTGAAAAGGTCAATCCCAGAAGCCTGACCCGTGTGGTGGAATTCAGTTCGGCCGTATACATGCTGGATGAAAAGATGGCAGGTGAGGTACAGGACCCGTAAACAGACGGGAAATCATAGCGAAAAGCCAAAAAACTTCGGACCTCTGCCAGGGGTCCGTTTTTTAAACGTTGCATTTCTCCGGATTTTTTTGTATACTAGCTATAACTGGGCCTAAATGGAAGAACACAGTGTTTGGATACCCAGGAAATAACATCAGACTTGTAAGTGAATGACAGGGGGCTATATTTGTGGCTGATTCAAGCAAACGACAGCAGAGTGGAAACAGAAAACCGGGCAGGCCAAAGGGCAGCACATCAGGAAAGGGCAGCTCGTCCTCAAAAGGCCGCAAAACCTCAGGAAAAAAGGGCTATACGGAAGAAAATACAGAGTTTATGAGAGCAGAAGTGGTCATCATCTGCTCTTTTGCTGTTGCCATCCTTTTGTTTTTAAGTAATTTCAGGCTGTGCGGCGTGGTGGGTGATGTACTCAGAGGCGTACAGCTGGGGATCTTTGGTATGGTGGGATATCTGGTGCCTGTACTTATTTTTGTGGGCACCTGTTTTCATCTGTCCAATCAGGGAAACCTTCATGCGGCCATGAAACTGGCGGCAGTGGTGGCGGCAGTGGTCACGATCTGCGGGCTGCTCCAGCTCTTTTTCGGGACCGCTCCCGCAGGGGCGCCATGGGGGGACTATTATAAGCAGTCCTACCTGACCGGCGTTGGAGGCGGATGGATCGGCGGTGTTTTGACCTCTTTTCTTATTATCGGACTGGGAAAACCGGGAACCTTTCTGATCCTGGCCGTGCTGTTTATCATCTGCATGGTGTGCATCACGGAACGCTCCTTTGTAAACGTTGTAAAAAAGGGCGGGGACAAGGCTTACCAGTACGCCAGGGAAGATATGGACAGGCGCAGGGAAGTGCATGCCCAGAGGGCGGAGGAGAGAAAGCGCCTCAGGGAGGAACAGAAGGTCCGGGGCGTCAACCTGGATGCCACGCGGCTTACTGCTTATGACGATTATGATGAGGAAGAGTATGATGAGGAAGAGTTTGACAGGGAGTTCGGCGCTGATCTGGATGAGATCCCGGATGAGTACCAGGACAGCCCTGCCATGGACAGCGTGGCGGCATCCGGCGCTCCGGTCATGGTGAATGAGTTCAGGGGCAAATTTGATCCGCCCTTAAATCACGGGCAGGAGGATACGGATGGGCTTGACCTGGATGATGTGGGAGCATTGGCCAGGTCTATTGAAGGGCACAGCAGACGGGAGTCCGATGCCCCTGTGGTGACGGGGATTTCGGTGGAGGAAGACGGATTTGGGTATGATGACCAGGATACCATCCGTGTACATAAGGATAACCGGACCCTGGAGGAGATGGATATGGCGGACTCCCTGAAGGGGGAGCCGTCAGGGTACAGTGAAGTGCCCTGGGACAGCCGGGAGGAAGGGATACCAGGGGAGAGCGGGGACTTTTCCGGTATGGATACATACAGCCGGGACACCTCGGAGCAGGGCCTTAATTATGACAGTGTATTTGTTCCCGAGGAGCCCAAGCGTGTGGTGACCGCATCGGGAAAAGTTATTGAGACCGAGACCGAACTGCTTCAGAAAAAAATAGAAAAGAAACATGAGGAGACAGCGGCCAAGGATGAAACTGATCTGACCGTTGCCGAGGAGATCAAAAAAAAGGAAGAGGTGGTAAAAAAGGAATATATATTCCCTCCCACCAGGCTTCTGAAAAAGGGCAATAAAAATCCAGGAGCTTTTTCCGGCGATGAGTATAAGGCCACGGCCATCAAGCTGCAGCAGACCCTGCACAATTTTGGCGTGGGCGTGACCGTGACCAATATAAGCTGCGGGCCGGCCGTTACACGGTATGAACTTTTGCCTGAACAGGGGGTGAAGGTGAGCAAGATCGTGGGCCTTACCGATGACATCAAACTGAGTCTGGCAGCTGCGGACATCAGGATCGAGGCGCCCATTCCGGGTAAGTCTGCGGTGGGGATCGAGGTGCCCAATAAAGAGAACAACATGGTATATCTCAGGGACCTGCTGGAGGCGGACGGGTTCACAGGCCATAAATCCCGGCTGGCCTTTGCAGTGGGAAAGGATATCGGCGGCCAGGTGGTGGTGACCGACATTGCCAAGATGCCCCATCTGCTCATTGCAGGCGCCACTGGTTCGGGCAAATCCGTGTGTATCAACACCCTGATCATGAGTATTATATTTAAGTCCAGTCCGGATGATGTAAAGCTGATCATGGTGGATCCCAAGGTGGTGGAGCTTAGTGTGTATAACGGGATCCCCCATCTTCTGATCCCCGTGGTGACAGACCCTAAAAAGGCATCCGGCGCTCTGAACTGGGCGGTGGCTGAGATGACGGACCGGTACAAGAAGTTTGCAGACTGCAATGTCAGGGATCTGAAGGGATATAATGAGAGGGTCGAGAAGATAAAGGATATAGAGGATGAGAATAAGCCTGAGAAACTGCCTCAGATTGTGATCATCATCGATGAGCTGGCAGATCTTATGATGGTGGCCCCGGGAGAGGTGGAGGATTCCATCTGCCGCCTGGCCCAGCTGGCCAGGGCAGCTGGCATCCATCTGGTGATCGCAACCCAGAGGCCCTCTGTGAATGTCATCACAGGCCTGATCAAGGCCAATGTGCCGTCCAGGATCGCATTTGCCGTATCCTCGGGTGTGGACTCCAGGACCATCATTGACATGAACGGGGCTGAGAAGCTGCTGGGCAAGGGCGATATGCTCTTTTATCCGGCCGGTTTCCCCAAACCCCAGCGCGTCCAGGGAGCCTTTGTATCGGATGAGGAAGTGGGCCGTGTGGTGGACTTCCTTACGGAGCAGGGCATGGTGGCGGAGTACAATCCGGAAGTTGAGAGCCGGGTGTCCTCGCCCAGCGCCGATACAGGGGGAGCACAGAGCGACAGGGATGAATATTTTGTCCAGGCAGGCAAATTCATTATAGAAAAAGAAAAGGCATCCATCGGTATGCTTCAGAGGATGTTTAAAATAGGTTTTAACCGTGCGGCCCGCATTATGGACCAGCTGGCAGATGCCGGTGTGGTGGGCGAGGAAGAGGGGACAAAACCCAGGAAAGTGCTCATGACCATAGAGGAATTTGAGGAAATACTGAAATAAGGAAAATAAATTATTTTAAGGAGGATGTATCCATGAAATCAGACATTGAGATTGCTCAGGAAGCGGTAATGCAGCCCATTAAGGAGATTGCTGCCTCTTACGGGATTTCGGAGGATGACCTGGAGCTTTACGGCAAATATAAAGCCAAGCTCACAGATGAACTGTGGGAAAAGGTAAAAGACAAACAGGACGGAAAGCTGGTGCTGGTGACAGCCATCAACCCCACGCCTGCCGGTGAGGGCAAAACCACCACCACCGTGGGGCTGGGGGAGGCCTTTGGCAGGATGGGGAAAAACGCCATCATAGCCCTGAGAGAGCCGTCCCTGGGCCCCTGCTTCGGTATCAAGGGCGGGGCTGCCGGAGGCGGATATGCCCAGGTGGTTCCCATGGAAGACCTGAACCTGCATTTTACCGGAGACTTTCATGCCATTACCTCAGCCAATAATCTGCTGGCCGCTCTCCTGGACAACCACATCCAGCAGGGAAATGCCCTGGGCATCGACCCGAGGCAGGTGTTGTGGAAACGGTGTGAGGACATGAACGACAGGGCCCTGCGCAATATTGTCATTGGACTGGGGGCAAAGGCTGACGGCATGGTGAGGGAAGACCATTTTGTGATCACGGTTGCCTCAGAGATCATGGCCATTCTCTGCCTGGCAGACAATATGGAAGATTTGAAGGAGCGTCTGGGACGCATTATTGTGGGCTACAGCTTTGCAGGACAGCCTGTGACGGCATCGGACCTGCATGCGGTGGGAGCCATGGCGGCTCTTTTAAAGGATGCCTTAAAGCCCAACATGATCCAGACCCTGGAGCATACAGGCGTGCTGGTGCACGGGGGACCGTTTGCAAATATCGCCCATGGCTGCAACAGCGTAAGGGCAACCAAGACAGCCCTTAAGCTGGCGGATATCGTGGTCACGGAGGCGGGCTTTGGCGCTGATCTGGGAGCCGAGAAGTTTCTTGACATCAAGTGCCGGAAAGCGGGGTTAAAGCCGGATGCAGTTGTGCTGGTTGCAACGGTGCGGGCGCTTAAATACAACGGCGGGGTTCCCAAGGACCAGCTTGGACCGGAGAACCTGGAGGCATTAAAGCGGGGGATCGTAAACCTGGAAAAACACATAGAGAACATCCAGAAGTATGATGTCCCTGTGGTTGTGACCCTGAATTCCTTCACAACAGATACAGAGGCGGAATATGCTTATATTAAGAAATTCTGTGAGGATATGGGATGTCAGTTTGCATTGTCCGAAGTTTGGGCAAAGGGGGGCGAGGGCGGGATTGCCCTGGCTGAAAAGGTGCTGGAAACCCTGGAGCACAGGCCCGGAAACTTCCATGTGCTGTATCCGGATGAGATGGGGTTAAAGGATAAGATTCATACCATTGCCACTGAGATTTACGGCGCGGACGGTGTTTCCTATACTCCGGCCGCATCTAAGGCCCTGAAGAACATTGAGGACATGGGATTTGGAAATCTTCCTGTCTGTATGGCAAAGACCCAGTACTCCCTGTCTGATGACCAGACAAAGCTGGGACGTCCCACTGCATTTACCATCAATGTAAGGGATGCATACGTATCCGCGGGGGCCGGTTTTGTGGTTGCCCTTACAGGTTCCATCATGACCATGCCGGGTCTTCCAAAGAAACCGGCTGCGGAGAATATTGATGTGGATAAGAACGGAAAGATCACAGGACTTTTCTAATATAACGGACTGCCGTGACAGAATGGATAGAGAGGACAACATATGGTATTAAGAGATTGGCTAGAGGGGCTTGGGTATGAACTGGTACAGGGAAGCCTGGACCGGGAAGTGACAGAGGTGGTGTATGATTCCAGGAAAGTGGTTTCCGGGGCTGTGTTTGTCTGCATGGCGGGAACCAGGGTGGATTCCCACGGGTTTGTGCCCCAGGTATTAAAAGCCGGTGCCAGGGTGCTTGTGACAGAGCGGGGGATTGAAGGGGAGATGGCCCGGTCGGGACTGTCCCCGGAGGAACTGGCGGATGTGACCGTACTCAGGACAGAGGACGGCCGCCGTGCCCTGGCTCTTTTATCCGCGGCCCGGTTTGGTTATCCTGCTAAAAAGATGATCACCATCGGGGTCACCGGAACAAAGGGAAAGACCACCACGACCCATATGATCAAAGCCATATTGGAAGCGGCAGGCAAAAAGGTGGGAATGATCGGAACCACGGGAATCGTCATAGGCGACACCGTTACCCCCACCATGAACACCACGCCGGAGTCCTGGCAGCTGCACCAGGCATTTTCCCAGATGGCAAAGAGCGGATGCCAGTATATGATTATGGAGGTATCCTCTCAGGGGATCAAGATGCACAGGGTGGATGGGATCACCTTTGATTACGGTATCTTTACCAACATTTCCCCTGACCACATCGGTCCGGATGAGCACGCGGATTTTGAGGAGTATCTGTATTACAAGTCCAGGATCCTGAACATGTGTAAGGTGGGCCTTGTGAATGCTAATGACAGCCATTTTAAGGCCGTTGTGAGGAACGCGTCCTGCGCCATCCACACCTACAGTGTTCTGGAGGAGGGGGAGGGTGTGCCGGATGCTGATTTTACCGCATCCAACATCCGCTATGTGTCCCGTCCGGATTTTGTGGGCACTGAGTTTGATGTAAAGGGCAGATATGAGATGGATGTGCGCCTTGGGATCCCGGGGCTGTTTAATGTGGACAATGCGCTGGCGGCAGTGAGCATTTGCAGCTTCCTGAATCTTTCAAAGGAGAGGATCAGCCATGCCCTGGAGCATGTCCGGGTCAATGGACGGATGGAGATCGTACACACCTCCGCCCGCTGCACCGTGCTTGTGGATTATGCCCACAATGCAGTGAGCATGGAAAGCCTGCTGTCCACACTGCGCCAGTATCATCCAAAGCGCCTGGTGGTGGTGTTTGGATGCGGCGGAAACCGCTCTAAGGAGCGCAGGTATTCCATGGGTGAGATCGGCGGAAGGCTGGCTGATTTAAGTATTGTGACCGCGGACAATTCCCGCTTTGAAAAGGTGGAGGATATTATTGCGGACATAAGGGGAAGCATTGAGAAGACCGGAGGCGTGTTTATAGAGATACCCGACCGGCGGGAGGCCATCGAATACAGCATTACCCATGCCCGGCCCGGGGATATGGTTGCGGTGATTGGAAAGGGCCATGAGGACTACCAGGAAATTAACGGTGTGCGCTATCATTTCCTGGACAGGGAAGTCATTGAAGAAGTAGTAAACAGGCTGGGAGATGAGGCATAAAGATGAAAGAGATAACAGCAGCGGAACTGACACAGGCCGTGGGAGGCAGACTTTTATGGGGAGAGGGTGAGATACTCATCGGGCATATCAGCCTTGATTCCAGGAAAATGGAGGGCGGCGACCTTTTTGTGCCCATCATAGGGGAAAATGTGGACGCCCATGATTTCATATGCCAGGCCCTTGGAAATGGGGCATCAGCCGTATTTACCAGCCGCCATCACTCCCCGGAGGATGTGCAGGAGACTGTTAAGGCTCAGTCGGGGGATGACTCTGCCAGACGGGAACGCGCCCTGGCGGCCGCCTGGATCCAGGTGGAGGATACCAGAAAAGCCCTTCAGGATTTTGGGGCGTACTGCAGGGCAGGCAGGACCCTTCCCCTGGTGGGGATCACAGGAAGCGTGGGGAAGACCACGACCAGGGAGATGATCGCTGCTGCCCTCAGTGCTGGATTTTGCGTGTATAAGACACCGGGCAACAGTAACAGCCAGGTGGGTGTACCCATTACCATTGCCGAGATTCCGCAGGAGGCCCAGATCGGAGTCATTGAACTGGGCATGAGTGAGCCGGGAGAGATGACAAGGATTGCCAGAGTGGCTCAGGTGAACTGCGCTGTGATGACCAACATAGGTGTGACCCACATTGAACAGCTGGGATCCCAGCAGAATATCCTGGAAGAAAAACTCCACATCCAGGACAATATGGCAGCTGACGGTCTGCTTGTGCTTAACGGGGATGACGGGCTGCTTAGGGATGTGGTTCCTGAGAACGGCAGAAGGAAGATCCTTTACGGATTGTCTGAGGGCTGCCATTACAGGGGGGAGGACCTTCACCTGGAACAGGGGTATCCTGTGTTTACGGCAGTCCATGGCAATGAGCGCGTTGCAGTCCGCCTGCGCGTCATGGGCAGCCATATGGTCAGCAACGCCCTGGCAGCCCTGGCCGTTGCCGGAACATACGGTGTTCCCATGAAAGCGGCGGCTGAAAAGCTGGAGGAGTTTGAAGGATATAAGGGAAGACAGCAGATCTTCACGCTGGACCGTGTGACGGTGATCGATGACAGCTATAATGCAAGCCCTGTATCCATGAAGGCGGGCCTGGAAGTGCTCTGCTCCGTGGCGGGAGAGGGAAGGAAGATCGCTGTACTGGCGGATATGAAGGAACTGGGAGCGGATGCCCCCAGGTTCCACCGAGAGATCGGCGCATATATCGCCGTTCATCCCGTGGATCAGGTGGTTCTGCTGGGGGAACTGGCTGCTGAGATAGGAGATGAGCTGGCTGCTCTGGCGCCCGGAATTCCCCAAGTATCTTTAAGGGAGCTGGGAGAAGTGGAGCATTGGCTGGATGAACACCTGAAGCCGGAGGACTGTGTGCTGTTCAAGGGGTCCAACAGCATGAAGCTGTCCCTGGCAGTGAAACACTTAAAGGAACAGGCCGCCCTAAATAAAATATAAGGTAACAGTTTCGGGACGGAACAGTTACAATATAAGAAAGACAGTACAGAAAACCATGCAGGAATGGATGACAGGATCCTTATGCCATGGTTTTCGTACTGCTTTTTTTATATCTGTTGTTTATCGGAACGGTTGGTCTGCCCAGAACTGCCGGCCTGCCCAGAACGGTTGGTCTGTCCAGAACTGCCGGACTGTCCTGAGCTGCCGGATTTCCCCGAATCCTCCTTTTTTTCTGAGTCACAGGGCTGGCATAACGCCTGGTGGGCGGCGATCGTATTGAGCGTATCACCCAGCTGCGAGTAAATGGAACTGATAAGGGCAATTTCCTCAGGCGATCTTCCTTCGGCGATACAGCAGGCAAGGGCTGATATGGACATTACTAATTCACATGATTGCATCTGATTCACCTCATATCATCATATGAGGTGGGGAGAGTATTTAGAATATTGGATAATAACAGCGCTAATTGCGGGGAGAGAGAATAAAAAGTGCATGTCTTTTTGCTGTTCGGGGAAGAATATTTCTCCATGAAGATAAATTCCTGGAAAAACAGGTACAGATAAGGAGAAAGACAAAAATGAAGCAGCATAAGGATGACAGAAAGATACTATGGCATACCCTTGCTTTTATGGCATTTTCCACAGTGTGGGGATTTGGGAATGTGATCAACGGATTTTCAGAGTATGGCGGGCTGAAGGCGATCGTGTCCTGGATCCTGATATTTGCGATCTACTTTGTGCCCTATGCCCTGATGGTGGGAGAGCTGGGATCCACCTTCAAACATGCGGGAGGCGGTGTCAGCTCCTGGATCCATGAGACCATCGGTCCCAGGATGGCCTATTATGCGGGATGGACCTATTGGGTAGTGCATATGCCCTATATCTCACAAAAGCCCAATTCCACGGTGATCGCGGCCAGCTGGGCCTTGTTCCAGGACAAGAGGGCCAGCGGCATGAATACCACGGTGATGCAGCTGATCTGTCTGGTGATCTTCCTGTTTGCAATGTATCTGTCCAGCAAGGGAATGAGCGTGCTCAAGCGTTTGTCCACTCTGGCCGGATCAGCCATGTTCATTATGTCCATGCTGTTTATTGTAATGATGGTGGCGGCGCCGGCCCTGACCACCGGCGCCTTTGTGCCCATTGAATGGTCGGTGCGGACCTTTATGCCTACCTTTGATATGAGTTTCTTTATGGGGCTCTCGATTTTGGTATTTGCAGTGGGCGGCTGTGAGAAGATATCTCCCTATGTAAATAAGATGAAGGACCCTGCCAGGGACTTTTCCAAGGGAATGGTTGCCCTGGCTCTTATGGTGGCTGTGACCGCCATCCTGGGAACCATTGCCCTGGGCATGATGTTTGACTCCAACCATATTCCTGGTGATCTGATGACCAACGGAGCTTATTATGCGTTCCAGAAATTAGGAGAATACTATCATATGGGCAATTTTTTTGTGGTAGTATATGCCCTGACCAATCTCATCGGTCAGTTCTCCGTCATGGTATTGTCCGTGGACGCGCCGCTGCGCATGCTTTTGGACAGCGCTGACTCCCGGTTCATACCAAGCAGGATGTTTGAGAAAAATGAACACGGCACCTATGTAAACGGCCACAGGCTGGTTCTGCTCATTGTGTGTGTACTGATCGTTGTGCCTGCCTTTGGGATCAAGAATGTGGACGTGCTGGTGCGCTGGCTGGTGAAGGTAAATTCCGTCTGCATGCCCCTTCGCTATCTCTGGGTGTTTGTGGCATATATCGCGTTAAAAAAGGCAGGGGACAAGTTTCAGGCCGAGTATCGCTTCCTGAAGGGGAGGATTCCGGGAATCCTGGTGGGAACCTGGTGTTTTGTTTTTACCGCATTTGCATGTATCACAGGTATTTATTCCGAAGATCCCTTCCAGCTGGTACTCAACATCATCACGCCCTTTGTGCTGGTGGGATTGGGCTTTATCCTGCCGTGGATGGCTGAGAGGGAGAAAAAAGCCTGATCGCCCGTTATCTGGCCTATTGCCTGAGCGCGGGCTTTGTGGTACAGTATTTAGGTATGAAACCAAAAGGAATCAAAGGAGAATAAGACATGACATTAGATAGAAACGACTGCAGGAAGACAGCGGAGGGACTGATCCGTTTCCTGGAAGACAGCCCCACCAGTTTTCATGCAGTGGAGAATATAGGCAGACTGCTCTGTGAAGCCGGGTTTACCCAGCTCCATGAAGGGGAGGCATGGGAACTTCGCCGGGGCGGTTCCTATTTTGTAACAAGGAACCAGTCCTCCATTCTGTCATTTAAGATACCTTTGGGAGCATTTAACGGATTTCATCTGATCGCAAGCCACAGTGACTCACCTTCCTTTAAGATCAAGGAGAATCCCGAGATGGAGGCAGGAGGGCACTATATCAAACTGAACGTGGAAAAATACGGCGGAATGCTGTGCGCGCCCTGGATGGACAGGCCCCTTTCCGTGGCGGGCCGCCTGGTTGTCAGGGAGGGAAAACGCCTGGTGACAAAGCTGGTGAAGGTGGACCGGGACCTGCTGATGATCCCCAATCTGGCCATCCATTTTAACAGGGAGGTCAATGACGGCTATAAATACAACCCCCAGGTGGATATGCTGCCTCTGTACGGAGATGCCTCTGCCAAGGGGACTTTTATGAAAAACGTGGCTGAGAGCGCCGGGGTCAGGGAGGAGGATGTCCTGGGCCATGACCTGTTCCTTTACAGCAGAACACCGGGGACGATTTGGGGAGCTGACGGCGAGTTTATCTCCTGCGGCCGCCTGGACGACCTGCAGTGTGCGTTTGCATCCCTAAAGGGCTTTTTGGAAGGGGAAAATTCTGAAAATGTGTCTGTCCACGCCGTGTTTGACAATGAGGAAGTGGGAAGCGGCACAAAACAGGGAGCGGATTCCACTTTCCTGGAGGATACGTTAAAGCGGATCAACAGAAATCTTGGGAGAAGTGAGGAGGAATACCTCATGTCCCTGGCATCCAGCTTCATGATATCGGCGGACAATGCCCACGCGGTCCATCCCAACCTTGACCTTAAGGCGGACCCCACCAACCGGCCCTATATGAATGAGGGAATCGTCATCAAGTACAATGCCAACCAGAAATACACCACGGATGCTGTTTCGGCAGCCATGTTTAAGGTACTCTGCCAGGAGGCGGACGTGCCCTTCCAGACCTTTGCCAACCGTTCCGACATGCCCGGGGGCTCCACTTTGGGCAACATCAGCAATGCCCATGTAGCGCTTAACACCGTGGATATCGGTCTTCCCCAGCTGGCCATGCACTCACCCTATGAGACGGCGGGGATAAAGGATACCTGCTATCTGGTCCAGGTGGCTAAGCATTTTTATTCCGCCGGTATCAGGGCGGGTGAGTCGGGAAGTTATGAGATAATATAAGGATGGTATGATATGTTTTCCAGAAAACAACTGATAAAGCTGCTGGCGCCGCTGATCGTGGAACAGATCATGGCAGTGCTGGTGGGAATGGTGGATGTGGTCATGGTGGCTGCCGTTGGCGAGGCCGCCGTATCCGGGGTTTCACTGGTGGACTCCATCAGCGTGCTGATCATACAGATCATGGGAGCCCTGGCAACCGGGGGCGCGGTGATCTCGGCGCAGTATTTGGGCAAGGTGCAGCCAAGGGATGCCCGCAAGGCGGCCGGGCAGCTGGTCACCGTGACCCTGGCCCTTTCCATGGTGGTGACAGGGATCGCGATCCTTGGGAACAGGCATCTCTTGGGCGCTATTTTTGGAAGGGTGGAGACTTCGGTCATGGACAATGCCCAGACATATTTCTGGATCACGGCCCTTTCCTACCCCTTCATCGGGCTGTATAACGCCTGTGCGGCCCTGTTCCGCTCCATGGGTAATTCCAAGGTATCCATGATGACCTCCCTTGTGATGAATGTGATCAACATTGCGGGCAATGCCGTCTGCGTGTTCGGCCTTGGGATGGGGGTGGCCGGAGTGGCTTATCCCACCCTGTTAAGCCGTATCATAGCAGCGGCCATGATGCTGGTGCTGATCCAGAACCGTCATAATTCCATCCGCCTTAACAGCCTGAAGCTCCTTGTGCCGGATGTGAGGATGATAAAGAACATACTCTCCATCGGCATACCGGGCGGGTTGGAAAGCGGTATGTTCCAATTTGGGAAAATCTTCCTCCAAAGTCTTGTGTCCTCCCTGGGCACGGCTGCCATTGCCAGCTATGCGGTTGCCAGCAATCTGGTGACCATCCTGTACCTGCCCGGAACTGCCATCGGGCTGGGGCTGATCACCATTGTGGGCCAGTGCGTGGGTGCCGGAAGGCTGGCGGAGGCAAAGCATTATGCAAAGACCCTGATGGGGGTGAATTACGGGATCCTGGCAGTGCTCAGTACCGCCATGGTGGTGTTCTCAGGCCAGCTGGTGGGGATCTACCATCTCTCGGAACAGGCGTCCCGGCTGTCCAGGGAACTGATTACAGCCCACAGCATAGCCATGATCTTGTGGCCCCTGGCCTTTATCATTCCCCATACCCTGAGAGCGTCCCTGGATGTGAAATTCACCATGGCGGTAGCCGTGTTTTCCATGTGGGCGTTCCGCATCGGATTTGCATACTTGTTTGTGAATATATGTAAGCTTGGGGTGATGGGAGTGTGGTACGGTATGTTCATTGACTGGATCTTCCGCGCCTTTGTATTCTCGTGGCGTTTCAAAGGGTTTGAAAAACGGGCCGTGGCTGTGAAGTGATGTGTGCCATTGTCCACTGAGGGAAAATACTGTAGGATAAGTGATACTGGAGCGCTGTGAACGGCAAGATCAACACGCCGGCCGGCAAAAGGGGGATGTACATATGCAGGACCATTTTATGGATATAAAAAATACGCAGGAGCTTCTGAGCATGGCCCGCACAGGCCTGTGGGTGATCGAGATGGACCAGGACAGAGCGCCTCGGATGTACAGCGACAAGGCCATGCTGGAACTGCTGGGATTAAAAGAGATGCCGTCCCCGGAGGAATGTTATGAACTGTGGTATGGACGGATCGATCCGGCATACTGCCCCATGATACAGTCCGGTGTGGAAAAGATGATCAGGAATGAGCGGGCTGAGGTGCAGTATCCCTGGGAGCATCCCGTTCTGGGCCGTATCTATGTGCGGTGCGGAGGAGTCCGGGACCTGAGTTACCAGGGGGGAGTGTGCCTTCGCGGGTATCATCAGAACATCACGGACACGGTCATGTTAAAGGACAAGGCCCGGCTTCGTGACAATGTGCTGTCCAATCTGTGCCAGTGCTATTATTCCATCTATCTTTTTGACCTGGACCACGATACGGAGGAAGCAATCTGGCAGGAGACATGGATAGAAAAATCCAGGGAGTTTCCCAAGGGGAGTCTGAAGCTATATTATGAAAAGTTTATACAGGGCCATGTTTGCCATGAGGACCAGGAGAAGATGCGCAGGGCCGGAAGCCCTGAGTTCCTGCGAATGACCTTATCCAGAGATCATCCCGTATATGACATTGACTTCAGAAGGCAGTATCCGGAGGGGGTCCAGTGGGTCAGATCACGTTTTAGCGTTGCTGAGATGGAGGGAAGCCGGGTCGCCAAGGTGATTTTTGCAAACATGAACATCCACGACCAAAAGATGATGGAGATGAAACAGGAGGAGGAGAAACGGAATGCCCTGATGGCCGCATATGAGGCGGCCAAGTATGCAAATGAGGCAAAAAGCAATTTCCTGGCCCAGATGTCCCACGATATCCGCACCCCCATGAATGCCATTGTGGGTATGACCTCCATCGCCCTGGCCCAGGTGAATGATCCGGGGCGTGTAAAGGACTGCCTGAAGAAGATATCCATGTCCAGCAGCCATCTTTTAAACCTGATCGATGAGGTGTTGGATATGTCTAAGATCGAGAAAGGAAAGATGGAACTGTCCAGGACCCCTTTCTGTCTGCGCCGCCTTCTGTGTGAGGTGGAAACCATTATTTGTCCAGAGGCGGAAAAGAAAAAGCAAAGCCTGACAGTGGACGGGGGACAGCTCATGCACGACCGGCTCATAGGGGACAGCGGACGGCTGCGCCAGGTACTGTTAAACCTGCTGTCCAATGCAGTCAAATATACCCCGGAAGGCGGAAGGGTGGAGCTTACGGCAAAGGAGGTGACGGAACGCTCGCCGGGATCCGGGACCTTTGTGTTTATAGTGGAGGATAACGGGATCGGAATGTCCGAGGATTTCCGGGATTACGTGTTTGTCCCTTTTATGCGGGAAAATGACGATAGTGCCGCCGCTGTCCAGGGAACGGGTCTGGGCATGTCCATTGCCCAGGGGATCGTAAATGCAATGAACGGCAGTATCCAGGTGGAGACCCAGAAAAACAGAGGGAGCCGTTTTACGGTCACCCTTTCCATGGAACTGGATGGGGAGGAACACATGGCGGGAGATCCGGGGCATGGTGCAGTCTCAGGGCTTCTGCGCAAGGTATCCCAAAAGACCGTCCGCCTGCTGGTGGCCGAGGACAATGAACTGAACATGGAGATCGTGCATACCATTTTGTCCGAAGCCGGATTCCTTGTGGAGGAGGCCTGCAACGGGCAGGAGGCGCTGGACCTGTTTGAGTCGTCTGCCGAGGGCTATTACCAGGCTGTCCTGATGGACCTGCAGATGCCTGTGATGGACGGCTATACGGCGGCCAGACGGATACGAAACAGTTCCCATCCCCAGTCGGAGGAGATTCCCATCATTGCCCTGACCGCCAATGCGTTTGCCGAGGACATGGCGAAGGCCCTGTCCGCAGGCATGAATGACCATGTTTCAAAGCCCATTGATTATGACCGTCTGTTTGCTGCCCTGAACCAATATATTCCCTGATTTGCATTTTTCCCTATTCTCATGTATAATAGGCTGGAGTACGGGAACGTACATATCAGATTTAAAGATTGACAGGTGAAGTGTGTGGGGCAGAAGTATGCCAATATTATCATAGATATTTCCCACGAAAGTGTGGACAGGACCTTCCAGTACAGGATTCCGCAGGAACTGGAGGACCGCATTCAGGTGGGGCATCAGGTATATATTCCCTTTGGGCAGGGCAACCGGCAGCGCAAGGGGTATGTGGTGGGCCTGACGGACCAGGCGGAGTTTGATGAGAATAAGCTGAAGGATGTGGCTGGGATTGTGCAGGGAAGCGTGACTGCGGAATCCCAGCTTATTTGGCTGGCATGGTGGATGAAGGAACGGTATGGTTCCACCATGAACCAGGCATTAAGGACCGTGCTTCCGGTGAAGCAGAAGGTAAAGGAGGCGCCCCGGCGCAGGATACGCTGCCTTTTGGATCCCCAGGGGCTGGAACAGGCAGCTGCACAGGCCAGGCAGAAGAACCATAAGGCCAGGCTCAGGCTTTTAGAAGCCCTTAAGGATTCAAGCATCATACCATATGAGGAGGCCGCAGGGCGCTTAAACCTTACTGCGGCTGTCATAAAACCCCTGGAGGAGGCCGGTGTCATTGCGGTGGAGGTGGTGGAGCGTTACAGGAACCCGCTGCTGGAAATGCAGAGACTGGCCGGAGCGGATTCTCCTGTATTTGCAGACCAGGCCCCGCCCTTAAACCAGGTCCAGCGTCAGATTGCGGATTCCATTATCCAGGATTACCGGGAGGGGATAAGAAAGACCTATCTGATCCACGGTATTACGGGAAGCGGCAAGACCGAGGTCTATATGGAACTGATCAGCCATGTGCTTTCGGCAGGGCGTCAGGTCATTGTGCTCATACCTGAGATATCCCTTACATGGCAGACCGTAATGCGGTTTTACAATCGGTTCGGCAACCGCGTGTCGGTGATGAACTCACGCATGTCGGCCGGGGAGCGGTATGATCAGTATGAAAGGGCCAGAACAGGGGATATTGATATTATGATCGGTCCCCGTTCCGCCCTGTTTGCCCCTTTTTCCGATCTGGGTCTGATCATCATTGACGAGGAACATGAGAATGCGTACAGAAGTGAATTGTCCCCCCGCTATGATGCCAGAGAGGCAGCCTCCGTGCGTGCGGAAGCCAACGGAGCATCCCTTGTGCTGGGATCGGCCACACCGTCCCTGGAATCCTACACAAAGGCTTTGAGAGGGGAATACACCCTGTTTACCATGAAGGAGCGGGCCAAGACAAAGGCAAGGCTTTCCCAGGTGGAGATCGTGGACCTGAGAGAGGAGCTGAGGGCCGGGAACCGTTCCATATTCAGCCGCCGCCTTCAGGAACTGATCCAGGAGCGGCTGTCAAACAGGGAGCAGATCATGCTGTTTATCAACCGCAGGGGGTATGCCAACTTTGTGTCCTGCCGCGCCTGCGGTGAAGCGCTTAAGTGCCCTCACTGTGATGTGACCCTGACCCTGCACAGGGACGGACGCATGATGTGCCATTACTGCGGCTACACCATACAGCAGCCTGGGGAGTGCCCTGCCTGCGGTTCCCGGTATATTGCGCCCTTTGGCACCGGAACCCAGAAGATCGAGACCATGGCCGGGGAACTGTTTCCCGGCGCCAGGATCCTGCGCATGGACACGGACACCACATCCAAAAAGGGAGGTCATCAGGAGATCCTCTCCGCCTTTGCCAGGGGAGATGCAGACATCCTCATCGGTACACAGATGATCGTAAAGGGCCATGACTTTCCCAAGGTGACCCTGGTGGGAGCGCTGGCAGCGGATCTGTCCCTGTATGCATCGGATTACAGGTGCGGGGAACAGACCTTTGAACTCCTGACCCAGGCAGCCGGGAGGGCCGGGAGGGGAAACCTTCCGGGCAATGTTATCATACAGACCTATCAGCCGGACCATTATTGTATCGTGACCGCTGCCAGCCAGGATTACGAGGCATTTTACGGTCAGGAGATGGCATACAGAAGGCTTCTTGGGTATCCGCCGGCCGTGGCCCTGCTCACCATCCAGATGGCCTGTCCCAGGGAGGATGTGCTGGAGCGGACCGCCTCAGAGACCGCCCGCTGGGTGGAGGAGAGGGCAGGGAGCGCCATGGAGGGCTTTAAGCTCATCGGCCCGGTGAATGCGCCTGTATACAAAGTTAATGATATTTATAGAAAAATTTTATATATAAAGCACGAAAATTATGATATACTGATACAGATTAGGAAAATGGCGGAACTGCGCCTTAAGGAGGCGGAGGGCCGTTTTGGACTGACAGTACAATATGATTTAACGTGACAGAACATAATAAAGGAGATTGAGACCACGATGGCAGTTCGACAGATAAGGGTTATGGGAGACGAGATTTTAACAAAGAAGTGCAAACCTGTGAAGGAGATGACCGGGCGTACCATGGATTTGATTGAGGATATGTTCGAGACCATGTATGAGGCCAATGGCTGCGGCCTGGCCGCACCTCAGGTGGGCGTGCTGAAGCGGATCTTTGTGGTGGACGTGGATGACGGCAACCAGTATGTGATGATCAACCCTGAGATCATCGCCCAGGAGGGGGGACAGACCGGTTATGAGGGCTGCCTGAGCCTGCCGGGCAAGTCAGGTATCGTGACACGCCCAAACTATGTAAAGATGCGGGCGCTGAATGAGAATATGGAGCCGGTGGAAGTGGAGGGAGAAGGTCTTCTGGCCAGAGCCCTCTGCCATGAGTATGCCCATCTGGAAGGCCAGATGTATGTGGAGCTGGTGGAAGGGGAACTGGTGGACACCAACCCGGAGACCGGCGAGGAGATCATTGAGGAATAGGAGTGGGAAGATGCGCATTGTTTTTATGGGAACACCTGACTTTTCCGTGCCCACCTTAAAGGCACTGGTAGAGGCAGGCCATGATGTGGCTGCAGTGGTGACCCAGCCCGACAAACCAAAGGGCAGGGGAAAAGAGATGCAGATGACGCCGGTGAAGATCCAGGCGCTGGAATATAAGATACCGGTGTACCAGCCGGTGAAGGTAAGGGATGAGTCCTTTGTAAAGGTTTTGCGGGAGATGGAGGCGGATGTCTTTGTGGTCATAGCCTTTGGCCAGATTCTTCCCAAATCCGTCCTGGACCTGCCGAGGCTTGGATGTGTGAATATCCATGCCTCCCTGCTTCCCAAGTACCGGGGAGCGGCGCCTATCCAGTGGTGTGTGATCGATGGGGAGAAGGAAACCGGCATAACCACCATGATGATGGATGTGGGGCTGGATACCGGCGATATGCTGGAGAAGGTGGTGATCCCCATTGACAGGGATGAGACAGGGGGAAGCCTCCATGATAAGCTGAGCCTGGCTGGCGGGGAACTGATCCTGTCCACCCTTAAGAAGATGGAGGAGGGAACCATAGTCCGTACCCCCCAGACGGAGGGGGGAACCTGTTACGCCAAAATGCTTACCAAATCCCTGGGAGATATTGACTGGGAGAAGAGCGCGGTGTCCATAGAGCGTCTGATCCGCGGACTGAATCCATGGCCCAGCGCATATACCATGTGGAATGGAAAAAACATTAAGATATGGTCCGCAGATGTACTTGGGAAAGACGAGGAAGAGGAGATTGCCCACAGCGTTCCATCCCTTGACAGTGCTCCCAGCGGTACGGTGGTATGTTCCGGCAAGCGGTCCCTGGTGGTTAAGACCGGCGAAGGCCTGCTGTCCATAAAGGAACTTCAGATGGAGGGAAAGAAGCGCATGGATGTGGATGCGTTCCTGCGGGGGTATCCTGTCCATGAAGGGGATATACTGACAAGGAAAACTGAGTAGCATGGAAGCATACTTGAATGCACAACTGATTGCACAATTGAAAGAGAGTGATGAATAACTATGTATTATCCATTTTTTTATGATTCAACCTATATCCTGGTTCTGATCGGCGTAGTCATATCCATGATAGCCTCCGCCAAGCTGAACTCCACCTATCAGAGGTATTCCTCCGTGCGCAGCATGTGCGGTCTTACAGGCGCCGAGGTGGCCCAGAAACTTTTGAACAACCAGGGTATCTATGATGTGACCGTGCGCCGTGTGGCGGGTAATCTTACGGACCACTACGACCCCAGGACAAAGACTGTGAACCTGTCGGATTCCGTGTACGGTTCCACCTCCATTGCAGCAATCGGCGTGGCGGCCCATGAGTGCGGCCATGCCATGCAGGATGCCAGTGACTATTCACCCTTAAGGATCAGGGCAGCCCTGGTGCCTGCCGCCAATCTGGGCTCCAGCCTGGCCTGGCCCCTGATCCTCATCGGCCTGCTGCTTGGGGGAGGCGGTTCCACCCTTGCCAGCATCGGTATCCTGTTGTTTTCACTGGCAGTGCTGTTCCAGCTGGTCACTTTGCCGGTGGAATATAATGCTTCACACAGGGCAGTGACCCTGCTGGATTCCACCGGGATCCTGTCCGGACAGGAAGTGGGGCAGACCAGGAGCGTGCTGAGCGCGGCGGCTCTCACCTATGTGGCGGCAGCTGCGGCATCCATTCTTCAGCTCCTGAGGCTTCTTATGATTTTTGGTAATCGAAGAAATGACTAATACCTGGAGGGGACATAAGAGGAATGGCTAAGATTTCGGACCGCGGACTTGAAAACAGGGAGATCGTACTGGATATACTGACAGAGGTTCTGGAAAGGGGGAGTTTTGTCCACCTTGTACTGAACCAGGCTTTGCAGAAGTACCAGTACCTGGACAAGCCGGACCGTGCCTTTATCACACGGGTCACCGAGGGCACTTTGGAATATCTTCTGCAGATCGACCATATCATTAACAGGTATTCAAAGACCAAGACAGAAAAGATGAAACCGCTGATCCGCAATCTTTTAAGGATGAGCGTGTACCAGATCCTGTATATGGACAGGGTGCCGGATTCCGCCGCCTGCAATGAGGCGGTGAAGCTGGCGGTAAAGCGGCATTTTTCAGGCCTGAAAGGCTTTGTCAACGGCGTGCTCAGGACTGTTTCCAGGGAAAAGGATTCCCTGGTGTTTGATACGCCGTCCCTGGCCTACAGCATCCCTCAGTGGATGTATGACATGTGGGAAAAGGAATATGGAAGGGAAAAGGCGGGGGCAATTGCCGCCTCTTTTCTTAGGGACGGACCCACCTGGGTGCGCTGCAATCTCAGCAGGGCGTCCAGGAAGGAGATCCTGGAATCCCTGGCATCCCAGGGGGTGGCTGTGACAGGACTTTCCTGGCTGGAATCCATGATATCCATATCAGGTTATGATTATCTGGAAAGCCTGGAAAGCTTTCGGAACGGATGGATCCAGGTTCAGGATGTGACCTCTGCCCTGGTAAGCGAACTTGCTGATCCGAAGGAGGGGGATTACATCATTGATGTGTGTGCTGCTCCGGGAGGAAAAAGCCTTCACCTGGCTGACAAGCTAAAGGGTACGGGCATGGTGGAGGCCAGGGATCTGAGCGAGCAGAAGGTGGCCATGATAGAGGAAAATATGGCCCGCTTTGGGGCCTCCAACATAAAGGCGGTGGTTTGGGATGCCCTGGTGACGGATGAAGATGCCAGGGGAAAGGCGGATATCGTTATCGCGGACCTTCCCTGCTCAGGCCTTGGGATCATTGGGAAAAAGCCTGACATCAAATACAACATGACCATGGAAAAGATGGCTGAACTGGCCTCCCTTCAGAGGGAGATCCTTGCCGCTTCATGGGAGTATGTGAAGCCGGGCGGAACCCTTGTGTACAGCACCTGCACCATTGACACAAAGGAGAACGAGGAGAATGCCAGATGGCTTTTAAGCCGCTTCCCGCTGGAGCCGGTGGATCTGACAAACCGGGTGGGGAATGCCTTTGACGAGCCATCGCTGAAGGAAGGAATGATCCAGTTTCTTCCGGGGATCCATCCCTTTGATGGATTTTTCATCAGCGTGTTCAGGCGAAAATAGAGAATCAGGAGTATGTTATGCTGGATTTAACGGATTTTAAAGGCCGGAAAGATATAAAGTCCATGACACTGGAAGAGGTGTCAGAGGAGATGGCAGCCCTGGGAGAGAAATCTTTCAGGGCAAAACAGATTTATGACTGGATCCATGTGAAGCTGGTGGAATCCTTTGAGGATATGAGCAGCTTATCCAAGGAACTGCGGCAGAAGCTGAAGGAGCATTACAGTCTGACAAACCTGCGTATTGTGGAAGAACGGGTATCACAGATCGATGGAACCAGGAAATATTTATTCGGTCTGGAGGACGGCAATATCATAGAGAGCGTCTGGATGCAGTACCATCACGGCAATTCCGTTTGCATTTCCTCCCAGGTGGGGTGCAGGATGGGATGCCGTTTCTGCGCCTCCACCCTGGATGGCCTGGAACGGAACCTGCGGGCATCGGAGATGCTTGACCAGATCTACAGGATACAGTCGGTCACGGGGCAGAGGGTTTCCAACGTGGTGGTGATGGGTTCTGGAGAACCCTTTGACAACTATGACAATGTGATCCGTTTTCTGCACCTGATCTCCCATGAAAAGGGCCTGAATATCAGCCAGAGGAACCTGACGTTGTCCACCTGCGGCATTGTACCGGGAATCAGGCGGTTTGCCGAGGAAGGACTGGGGGTCACACTGGCCCTGTCCCTTCACGCGCCCAATGATGAGGTCCGCCGGACGCTGATGCCCATTGCCAACAGCTACCAATTGAAGGATGTGCTGGAAGCATGCCGTTATTACCATGAGAAGACAGGACGAAGGCTTACCTTTGAGTACAGCCTGGTCCGGGGGGTCAATGACAACCTGGATGAAGCCAGGGCATTGGCAAGGCTGATCAGGGATCAGCACGGCCATGTGAACCTGATCCCCGTAAACCCCATCAAGGAGAGGGACTATGTCCAGTCAGGGCAGAAGGCCATTGCCGAGTTTAAAAATCTCCTTGAAAAAAGCGGGATAAATGTTACTATTAGAAGAGAAATGGGCCGGGATATAGGCGGAGCCTGCGGCCAGCTGCGAAAGAGCTATATGGAAGGAGAGGAGTAACCATGGAAGCATATGCATTAACGGACATAGGCCAGATAAGATCCATGAATCAGGATTATATCTATTCCTCGCCGGAGATGGTGGGCTCACTGCCTAATCTGTTTTTGGTGGCGGACGGAATGGGCGGTCATAAGGCCGGAGATTACGCTTCACGGTTTGCGGTGGAGAATCTGGTCATCTATATCAACAGGGCAGGGAAAGGCTCTCCCGTCATGCAGTTAAAGATGGGAATTGAGGAAGTGAACGAAAGGCTGTACGAGGAATCCCTGAAACGGGAAGAATTAAAGGGCATGGGCTGTACCCTGGTGGCCGGCGTGGTGGAGGACGGAACTCTTTACGTGGCCAATGTGGGGGACAGCCGCCTGTACCTGATCCAGGCAGGCGCCATACGGCAGGTGACCAGGGACCATTCTTATGTGGAAGAGATGGTGGCCATGGGCCAGATGCGCAGGGGCAGTGTGGATTACAACAGCCGCAAGAATATCATAACAAGAGCCATGGGAATCGGCAGGAGTGTGGAACCTGATTTCTTTGAGGTGGATCTGGAGGAAGGGGATTATATCCTTCTCTGTTCCGATGGTCTGAGCAATATGGTGGATGACGATACCATCTGCAGTATTGTTACCGGTCCGGGAAGCCTGAAGGAAAAGGCTTCACGCCTGATCAGGGAAGCAAACCGGCAGGGAGGAATTGACAATATCGCAGTGGTGCTTGTGAATCCCCTGGGAAGGGAGGCGGGCACATGTTAAATCCTGGTACATATCTTCAGAACCGTTATGAGATCCTGGAACGGATTGGTTCCGGCGGAATGTCTGTGGTGTATAAAGCCCAGTGCCATACCCTGAACCGTCCGGTGGCCATCAAGGTATTAAAAGAAGAATTTGCCTTTGACGATAATTTTGTCAGCAAGTTCAAGATGGAAGCACAGGCGGCCGCCCGACTGTCACACCCCAACATTGTCAGTGTCTATGATGTAGTGGATGAGGATGTGCTTCACTATATTGTTATGGAGCTGATCGAGGGGATCACCCTTAAGAATTATATAGAGAAAAAGGGGCACCTGGAGAGCAAGGAAGCGATTGGGATCGCCATCCAGGTAGGACAGGGGATCGCGGCAGCCCATGAACAGCATATCATCCACCGGGATATCAAACCCCAGAACATGATCATATCCAGGGACGGCAAGGTAAAAGTGGCTGATTTTGGAATTGCCAGGGCTGTTTCTACACAAACTATGAATGCCACGGCCGTGGGGTCTGTCCACTATATTTCACCGGAACAGGCCAGGGGAGGTTACTGTGATGAGCGCAGCGATATCTATTCCTTTGGCATTACCATGTATGAGATGGTTACAGGCAAGGTTCCCTTTGAGGGGGATAATACGGTTACAGTTGCACTGGCCCACCTGGAGGAGCCTGTAAGACGTCCCAGTGAGCTGGTACCTGATCTGTCCCATGCCCTGGAGCAGATCATTCTCAAGTGTACCCAGAAGCGCCCGGACCGCCGCTACTCTAATGTGCTGGATGTGATCGGGGACCTGAGAAAGGCGCTGATGAACCCGGACTGCGATATCTATGACCTGGAAGAGGGAGATGAGCTTGGAAAAACCAGATCCATTTCCAGGGAAGAACTGATCAACATGCAGGAGAGCCGGAAGGCGGGGCGGGAGAATGAACGGTCCGAGGAGGAGTTAAAGGATGATGTACCCAAACCTGTTTCCCGCGAAAAGGGCAAGCGCCGCGGGAACGGCCATCTGTCATCCAGAAAGAATCCTGAGAAGGATGTGAGCACTCAGTTTGAGCGCATAATCACGGGGATCGGCATAGTGGCCGCCATTTTGATCGTAGCAGTGGTGCTGTTTGTGTTCTCCCGGCTGACAGGATTGTTCCGGGCAGGCACCAGTGAAAAGCCTACGGTGACCGTGAGCACGGAGACGGCCACCGAAAGCGTGGAAGTGAATATAACCAACAATCAGACCTACGTCCCCTCTGTTCTGAAAATGACAGAGGAAAAGGCAAGGGAGGAACTGGAAAAAGCCGGTCTGAAGATGGAAGTGACGGGAACGGACTTTTCCGACAATGTTGCAGAGGGCCTTGTGATGTCCCAGGTGTTCGATAAAGACGTTGTCCTGGAAAAGGGAAGCGTGGTGGGCGTAACCCTGAGCAAGGGCAGTGACAAAGTGGATCTGGGCGAACTGAACCTTACGGTGCTGACCGCTGATAATGCCGCAAAGCTTCTGGAGGAAAAGGGGCTTACGGTGGAGATCAAGGAAGAGTTCAGCAACACGGCTGCAGCGGGCGCTGTTTTACGGTTCAGCCCGGAAACCGCGAAGGTGGGGGAGAGCGTGACCCTGTTTGTCAGCAAGGGAATACAGGTTGTACAGGGAATGGTTCCTGAATTAAGGGGACAGAACCAGACAGCCGCGGATGCCATGCTGGCAGCGGCAGGACTCCTTCCGGGGGATGTGACCCAGGAACACAGCGATACGGTGGCCGAGGGACTGATCATCAGCCAGGCAGTGGATGCCGGAACCATGCTGGAGCCGGGGGCTGCTGTGGATTATGTGGTAAGCGGTGAGCCGGATCTGTCACAGGCGGAATCGGACCAGTACTATGTGGCGTCCATTGACCAGACCTGCTCCCTGAGTAATTATATCGGTCCGGCATCCCAGACCAGCAGTGTCAGGGTCATGGTCCGGTTAAAACAGACCATGCCCAACGGGGAGGAGATCTATACACCCCTGATCAAAGAACGGCTGGTGGTAGGCGCCCAGACCATACCTGTGGTGATCCCAAGGATCAGAGGTGCTTACGGCGTGGACAGCGGTATTGTGGAAGTGGTAGATGCAGGAAGTGCGAATTTAACAGTAATAGCGTCCTATCCGGTTACATTTTTCCCGGTGGGATAAGAGGAGTGTATGACAGGTAAGATCATTAAGGGAATTGCAGGTTTTTACTATGTACACAATGGTAAGGACCGGATTTATGAGTGTAAGGCCAAGGGCGTGTTCCGCAATAGGAAGATCAAGCCCCTGGTAGGAGATAATGTGGAATTTTCCGTGCTGGACCAGGAGGCGGGGGAGGGCAATATTGACGTGATCCTTCCCCGGTCCAATGCGCTGGTGCGCCCGGCTGCGGCCAATGTGGACCAGGCGCTGGTGGTATTTGCCCTGACCCATCCCGCCCCCAACCTGAACCTGCTGGACCGTTTTTTGGTGATGATGGGGATCCAGGAAGTACCTGTGATCATATGTTTTAACAAGGTGGATCTGGGGGATGAGGACCTGGTGGAGACTTACAGGAAGATCTATGAAACGGCCGGATACCGGGTGGCTTTTATCAGCACCTATGAGGAGACCGGCCTGGAACAGGTGAGAAAAATCCTCAGAGGAAAAACCACGGTGCTGGCCGGGCCTTCTGGCGTGGGAAAATCCTCACTGACCAATTGTATCCAGCCGTGTGCGGCTATGGAGACAGGGGATATCAGCCAGAAGATCGAGAGGGGAAAGCATACCACCCGCCACTGCGAATTGTTCTATGTGGAGGAGGATACGTACATGATGGATACCCCTGGATTCAGCTCCATGTTCACGCCCGATCTGGAGGCCGGGGATCTGAAGGATTATTTCCCTGAGTTTTCAGGCTATGAGGATGGCTGTAAGTTTCTTGGCTGTGTCCATGTGGGCGAAAGGGTGTGCGGCGTAAAGGAAGCGCTGAAAGCAGGCGGCCTCAGCCAAAGCAGGTATGACAATTATCTCTTGATGTATGAAGAACTGAAGAATAAGAGGAGGTACTGATCATGTACTATAAATTAGCGCCATCGATTCTGGCGGCGGATTTTTGCAATCTTGGCCTGGAGGTGTCCACAGTGGCTCAGGCAGGAGCGGAATACATCCATCTGGATGTGATGGACGGGGCCTTTGTGCCCAGCATATCCTTTGGAATGCCTGTGCTCAAAAGCCTGCGCCCCTGTACAGAGGCGGTGTTTGACGTGCATATGATGGTGGAAGACCCGGGCAGATACGTGGCGGACATGAAGGCCTGCGGCGCGGATATTATCACGGTCCATGCAGAAGCCTGCACCCATCTTGACCGGGTGGTGAACCAGATCAGGGAGCAGGGGTGCAGGGCGGGAGTTGCCCTGAACCCGGCAACGCCCATCCATGTGCTGGACTGTGTCCTGGATCAGCTGGATATGGTACTGATCATGACCGTGAACCCGGGATTCGGGGGGCAGAAATTCATTCCCTACACGCTGGACAAGGTGCGTTCCCTTCGGGAAAGAATTAACCGTTTGGGGCTGAAGACCGACATCCAGGTGGACGGAGGAGTCAGCGCAGCCAATGTGAGGGGAATCATGGAAGCGGGAGCCAACGTATTCGTGGCAGGTTCCGCTGTGTTTGGCGGGGACGCTGCTGCAAAGACAAAAGAATTTATAGAGATATTTAAAGGATATGAGTCATGAAGCGATGTCTGATTGTCACCGGCGGCAAGCTGGATCTGTCTTTTGCCGGTTGTTTTTTAGAACAGGAAGTTTTTGATAAGGTCATAGCTGTGGATGCCGGGCTGGAGGCGGTGAAGGCGCTGGGCCTGGAACCGGATATGATCGTGGGGGATTTTGACACGGTAAAGCCTGAGATCCTGGAATACTACAGAAGCCGGGAGCACATCATCTGGGATACCCACCAGCCTGAGAAGGATGAGACCGATACGGAACTGGCCCTTCTCAAAGCCCAGGCCATTGGCTGTACCCAGATCGTGATCCTGGGAGCCACAGGCGGGCGTATGGATCACATGCTGGGGAACCTCCACCTTTTATACCCCTGTCTGCAAAAGGGAATCGAGGCATATATCCTGGACCGGCAGAACAGGATGTACCTCATTGACGGGGAACATACCTTCCGGAGCAGTGAACTGTGGGGGAAGTATATTTCCTTCCTGCCTTTGACGGAACAGGTAAACGGGATTACCCTTACCGGATTTAAGTATCCGCTTTATTTAAAGGATATTGAGATCGGGACCAGCCTGTGTATCAGCAATGAGCTGGAGGGGGAGGAAGGCGGTATCACATTTACAGACGGCGTTCTGATTGTGGTGGAATCCCACGACTGACCGGCTGGCGGCTTCCTGCGGTTCCGTGCGGTTCCGTCTGGCGACTGGCCTGGTTAAATTCAATAAAACTGGATATTTATAACACTCCACTTCGGTGATAAGATAGGGCAGGATCATGAAATAACCCCTTTGGGGTACAAGGAGTGAGAGAGTATGAAGACAAATCAGGTTACAACTGCCGGCTATGCGGGAGAGGAATCAAATCATTTATACAAAGTGGCCCTTACCGGGTTGTTTGCCGCATTATCCTATGTGGTGTTTACTTTTTTGCAGATCAAGATCACCCTTCCGGGAGGAGATGCCACATCCATCCACCTGGGAAACGCGGTCTGCGTATTGGGCGCCTTGATTATGGGCGGACTGTACGGCGGCCTGGGAGGCGCGATCGGGATGACCATTGGGGATCTGTTTGATCCGGTGTATGTGGTGTATGCGCCTAAGACATTTATCCTGAAGCTGTGTATCGGCCTGATCACCGGCCTGGTGGCGCACCGGATCGGAAAGATCAACGAGACCGGTGATAAGAAGCGGATCTTCCGTTTTGTTGTGGCAGCCTCTGTGTGCGGACTGTTGTTTAATGTGATATTTGACCCGCTGGTGGGGTATTATTATAAGCTGCTGATCTTGGGTAAGCCTGCGGCACAGCTCACACTGGCCTGGAACGTCACCGCATCCTCCATCAATGCGGTGACCTCCACCATTGCGGCGGCAGCCATATACATGCCACTGCGCAGCGTCCTCAAGCGGGCAGGCCTGTTTGAACGGCTCCGGTAGGACCTTTGTGCCTGCCAACGGACAGGAATGAAGCAGCTTCCATAAGACAGGAGAATAACATGAGTGAATACCGTCAAAAAAAAATAGCTATGATCAATGATTTATCGGGATATGGCCGCTGTTCACTGACAGTGGCTATTCCCATTATATCTGCCATGAAAGTGCAGTGCTGTCCCGTTCCCACCTCCATCCTTTCCAATCACACAGGGTTTCCTGTGTATTTTTTCGATGATTACACGGAGAAAATGCCATCCTATATAGAAAAATGGAAAGAACTGGATCTGTCCTTTGACGGGATCGTCAGCGGATTTCTGGGATCCGAAGCCCAGATCGCCATTGTAATGGATATGATCCGGAAGTTTGGAGGGGAGGAGACCAGGGTGATCATAGACCCCATCATGGGGGATCACGGTCAGACCTATGCCACCTTTACCCCATCCATGTGCAGACGGATGAAGGACCTTGTTTCCATGGGCGATATTGTAACCCCCAACCTGACCGAGGCATGTATCCTCACCGGAAGACCCTTTAGAAAAAAGGGATGGACCAGGGAGGAACTTAAGACCATGGCGGCGGACATCCAGGCCATGGGGCCGGAGTCCGTGGTCATAACCGGCGTGAACCAGGGCGGGTATCTTGTGAACGTGGTGGCGGAGGGAAGGCGTGAAGTCACATTTCCTAAAACCATCCGCGTAGGGCAGGAGCGCCCCGGCACAGGGGATGTGTTCTCCTCTGTGGTGGCCGCTGCCGCTGTCAGGGGATGGGATCTGGAAGAGGGGGTCCGCCTGGCCGCATCCTTTGTAAAAAAATGTATCAGGCGTTCCGAGGAACTGGACATCCCTGCGGCAAACGGCGTGTGTTTTGAGGAACTGCTGGATGTGCTGGTCCGGGCGGTCCACCAGGGATAAAGAAATAGAAGAGAGGCGCCGCGTGAAAACAGTATGCCCAAGGCAGTAAACTGTGGTACCGGCCGGAAAAACAGAAAAATAGGGCTTTTATTTCCTGGTAAAATGTTATATACTCTTTAACAGTACAGGAATACCTGTCCGGTGCGCATCAAAGTACCCTGTGGGACAGGTGATTACATCAAGGAAATCCAGGAGGAATACCATGTTAGATTTAAGGTTTGTAAGAGAAAACCCGGACATTGTCAGACAGAACATTAAGAATAAATTCCAGGACAGCAAGCTGCCTCTGGTGGACGAAGTGATCGCTCTGGATGCAGAGTTCCGCAGTGCCCAGAAGGAGGCGGATGACCTTCGCGCCAGCCGCAACAAGCTTTCCAAGGAGATCGGTAAACTTATGGGCCAGGGAAAGAAGGAGGAGGCCGAGGCTGTCAAGGCACAGGTAAGCGCCAACTCTGAGCGGCTGGCCGAATTGGAGACAAAAGAGGGGGAACTGTCTGAGCAGATTTTAAAGATCATGATGACGATCCCCAATATCATAGATCCCAGCGTTCCCATTGGCAAGGATGACAGTGAGAACGTGGAGGTGGAGCGTTTTGGCGAGCCTGTGGTTCCGGATTTTGAGATCCCTTACCATACGGAGATCATGGAGCGCTTTAACGGAATCGATCTGGACGCTGCAAGAAGGGTGGCCGGTAATGGGTTCTATTATCTCATGGGTGACATTGCAAGGCTGCACTCCTCTGTGATCTCCTATGCCAGGGATTTCATGATCAACCGCGGCTTTACCTACTGTGTGCCTCCTTTCATGATCCGCAGCAATGTTGTCACAGGCGTGATGAGTTTTGCGGAGATGGATGCCATGATGTACAAGATAGAGGGAGAGGACCTGTATCTGATCGGCACCAGTGAACATTCCATGATCGGTAAATTTATTGACACCATCACCCCCGAGGAGCAGCTGCCTCAGACACTGACCAGCTATTCCCCGTGTTTCCGCAAGGAGAAGGGCGCCCACGGCATTGAGGAGAGGGGTGTTTACAGGATCCACCAGTTTGAGAAGCAGGAGATGATCGTTGTGTGCAAGCCTGAGGAAAGCCCCATGTGGTATGACAGGCTGTGGCAGAATACTGTGGATCTGTTCCGCTCCCTGGATATTCCGGTGCGTACATTGGAATGCTGCTCCGGTGATCTGGCCGATCTGAAGGTCAAGTCCGTGGATGTGGAGGCATGGTCCCCAAGACAGAAGAAGTACTTTGAGGTGGGAAGCTGTTCTAATCTGGGAGATGCCCAGGCCCGCCGCTTAAAGATCCGTGTCCAGGGCGAGGATGGAAGCAAATATCTGGCCCACACCCTGAATAATACCGTGGTTGCCCCTCCGCGTATGCTCATTGCTTTTTTGGAGAACAACCTGCAGGCTGACGGCAGCGTGAAGATTCCGGAAGTACTTCGTCCATATATGGGCGGAATGGAAGTCATGGTTCCTGTGAAGTAAGGTCTTGAAACCTGCATCAATTTTAAAAAGACTGGTTTGCATGTTGTTATGCAGGCCAGTTCCTTTTATAATAGATCTATAATAAAAGAGAAGGAGAGTGCGGTATGATTACATTTAACCATTTTAACTTTAATGTTCTGGATCTGGAAAAAAGCCTTGCATTTTATAAAGAGGCCCTGGGACTTGAGCCGGTGAGGGAAAAGAATGCGGATGATGGTTCCTTTAAACTGGTGTATCTGGGGGATGGGGTAACGGGATTTAACCTGGAGCTGACCTGGTTAAGGGATAGGAAAGAGCCTTATAACCTGGGAGAATGCGAGTTCCATCTGGCGTTTCACGTAGACGAATTTGATGAGATCCACAAGCATCATGAAGAGATGGGCTGTATCTGCTATGAGAACCCGGGCATGGGCATTTATTTTATCGCGGATCCGGATGGCTACTGGGTGGAGATCGTCCCTGCAAAGAGATAATATGGTACATGAAGACGTGTCGGATCCCGTGTCCCAAACACGCTCCCGGAGGAAATTCAAATGGAAGAATTGGCAATGCTGCTTTTGAGCCTGAAGATGGTTAAGTATGCCGTGGCCACGGTCGTGGTTTTACTCTGTATCCTTGCGTACTGGATGATATTTAAAAAGGCAGGGGAAGCCGGCTGGAAGGCATTGATCCCTGTTTACAGCACCTATATAGAATATAAGCTGACATGGAGCGGGAAGATGTTCGGCCTGCTGGCGGTATTTGCCGTCATAGCAGTGGCTTTTCAGCATGTAGGAGGACTGGGGATCATAGTCTTTTTGGCTGCAAGCGTAGGCATGGTCGTCATGCGGGTCATTGCCTGTATCAAACTGTCGGTTTCCTTTGGGCACGGCGCCTGGTTTGGTGTGGGGCTGGTATTCCTTAACTTCATCTTTCTCCTTGTGCTTGCCTTTGACGGTTCAGAGTATATCGGACCAGAGGGAAGAAGAACGGTGATTTAGCTGCTTCAGACAATAGAAGGGGGTATCGGTTAATACCGACTTTTAACCCCTAACATGATAGGAAGAGACAATCCCAGAGAATTCGGGCCTTTTCTAAGGCAAAATTCT
>NZ_JBEPLZ010000034.1:0-40578 GCF_040545455.1 Enterocloster citroniae
TCAGTTTTTAGTACAATACCCTGCTTGTCCGTCGCTCGAAAAACCTTGATTTTCCAGTGTTTTCAAAAGTATCGTTATCTAACGTCAGCTTTTGAACGGCCTGGAATCTGCAAGGTCCTGGAGTTAGTGAGAAGCGGTAAAGCGGCCTGTATCATAGTGAAGGACCTTTCCAGATTTGGAAGGGAATATATTGAGGTCGGGTATTACTTGGAACATATTTTTCCCGCTCTGGGGGTACGGTTTATTGCCATCAATGATCAGTTTGACTCTGATGATTTCCAAAATGAGGTTCCGGGAATTGAAATTGCGGTTAAAAACATCATGAATAGCTATATGAGCCAGGAGCAGTCTTATAAGATAAAAAAATCCATCTATCAGCAGAGAAAAACAGGCGAACATGTCGGAGCGGGCACCCCATATGGATATAAAAAAATCCGCGGATATGGAAATCAATTATTGGTCGACCACGAAGCTGCGTTTATTGTTCAAAGGATATTCCGTATGGCGCTGGAGGGGTATGGAAGGTCTGAGATTGCCAGAATCTTAAACACAGAGGGTGTTCCCACACCGGGAGACTATAAACAGTGTAAAAAATATCATAGGGATCCCCCTGTAAAGGAAAGGGACTGGAGCAATGCCGCAGTTTCCCATATCCTAAAAAACGAAGCTTATATTGGGACAGCGGTTTCCGGGCAGCATTACAGGCCGGAGATGGGAAAAAGATATGTAAAGGCAGCGCCGAGACAGCAATGGGAAATCATAGAAAACGCGCATCCGGCGATCATTGGCAGGGGTGATTTTCAAAAGGTACAGGAGGGGTTTAAAAAAACAGACCATACTTGATGCAGCTTATTGATATTGAGGCCAGGATCCGTTTGGTGGGCCAAAAGGATTTTCGCACCTATCCTGACACCATCACCAATGATCACCCCCACCAGACACAGGCCGATATTTACCTTCATATTGCTGATAACCAGGGGCAGGGAACCGGGCAGCAGCACTTTTAAAAGCACATCCTTGCGTTTGCCGCCCAGGGAATAGATCAGTGTGATCTTTTCCGTATCCATCTGGGAGAATCCCGTATAAAGTGTGAGGATCGAACCGAACACAGCCACGGAAACCGCTGCCACCACAATGGTCCTCATATTATTTCCCAGCCACACAATGAGAAGGGGGGCCAGGGCGGATTTCGGAAGGCTGTTTAGCAGTACCAGGAACGGTTCCAGAATCTGGGCCACGCTTTTGCTGGACCACAGAAGCAGGGCGCAGGCCAAGCCAAAAAAAGTGCAGACCGCAAAACTGATCAGTGTCTCAAGCAAAGTCACCCCTGTGTGAAGAAAAAGGCTTCCGTCCTTTGTCATGTTGAACAGGCATTTGGCGATCATGGTGGGGGAACTGAAGATAAAACTATCGATCCAGTGCATGTCAGCTGCCAGCTCCCAAAGCGCCAGAAGCAGGACTAAAAGCATGAGCCGGCAGATGGTGACCTGGCGGTGGCGGCGTATTTCACGGTCCACAAAAGCCTGCTGGGCCACGGACATTTCACAGGCTCCGCAGTCGCGGCAGCCGTGTTCCTGGATGGTGTAAGAGGGGCTATTATGATTCATATGTTTTCAGCTCCTTCCATACGGTATTAAAATAATTGGAAAACTCAGGGCAGTTGCGCCTGTCAAGGGAACGGATGCATCCATCGGGAAATTCAATGGACAATACGGTCTTGACCCGGCCCGGCCGGGGGGATAATACAATAATACGGTCGGCCACGCTGATGGCCTCAGACAGATCGTGGGTCACCAGAATGGCCGTTTTATGAGTCTTACGTATGATTGAACTGATATCGTCACACACAGACAGCCTGGTCTGATAGTCCAGTGCTGAAAACGGTTCATCCAGCAGCAGGATATCAGGCTTCAGTGCCAGGGTCCGGATTAATGCAGCCCGCTGGCGCATTCCTCCGGACAATTCCGAGGGCTTTGCATATTCAAAACCCGCCAGCCCGTAGGCAGCCATCATTTCCAGCAGTTCAAGCCTGGCAGGTTCGTCCAACCGTTTTTGTATTTCAAGGCCCAGGGAAATGTTGGAGAAAATGTTGCGCCATTCAAACAAATGGTCTTTCTGCAGCATATAGCCAATGGCAGAATGGGATTCGGACAGGGGGACGCCGTCCATTTTGATGGTTCCTTTTTCAGGCTGGGTCAGGCCGCTTAACATGGACAAAAGCGTGGATTTGCCACAGCCGGAGGGACCTACAATCGCAATAAATTCCCCGACAGATACGTCAAATGATATATTGGAAAGGGCCAGCGTCTCACCATCTAATGAGTGGTAGGAGTAGCTGACCCCGCTTACTTCCAGTTTGGGAATCATGAAGAAGCTCCTTTCAAATAGAAATCAATTCCTTGATTTATTATATGTAGACAAAGGGAAACCGTTCATGGGGGGAGGGGATATTGGGCATCTAAAATAGAAGATGAGGCGTCCTGGACAATTACAATAGAAGAAAGAAAAAGCCCTTATTTCCAATCACCTGGGAATAAGGGCAAAAACACACTTCTATGGTCATTGATAACTCCAGCTCACAGGAGTGGGTCTGGCGGGGTCGAATATCTCTGCAGCGTCAAACAGGTCCGTAAGCCGCTTTTTGGCCGGGTCGGTCTGTACCAGATCCTCGTAGAGACGGTAACCGTCCAGGTTTCTTCTGGCCATACGGAAATAACTGGTGCCCATCTGCATCCAGTAAGGGGTGCTGGCATCCACATTGCAGAAATAGCGGAAGCCCTTGGACTCCAGGTATTTAAAACGTGGATTGTCATCCTTGTAGGGACGCCAGTCCGCAATATCATTTCCATAAGGATAAAGAAGGATATCGGTGGGACCGATCAGGGACTCCACTTCTGCTTCCCACTTGTCCGTGTCTGTTTTAAACCTCTCTTCTGAAATGGCAAATCCATCTTCCGGATTCTTAGCAACACCCAGCTGCAGATGCCCCCAGCTGTGGGATGCCAGCTCCCAGCCATTGTCCCTCAGACACTGGGCGACCTTGGCAGCCTGTTCCCTGTCCGCCTCATAGGTGGGACTGTCCGCGTAGGAGGAAGCAGTCCTGTAACCAAGTATCCCTTCATAGCCGGTAAATGCAATAATGGCCCGTGCGCCTTTGTAGGAGAAGTCAGGATGTTCCTGAACAAAATCCTCCAAAAGCGGCACCAGATCAAAGGAACCTGTCTGTACCGTGCCGTCATCCATGGTCATCTGGCAGGTTGGCTTGCCATCCTCTCCAATGACGATCTTGTTTGCAAAGCCATCCCCATCCATATATGGATAATAACACACGTCATCCTGGGACATGACAAATGGCTTTTTGCCCTCGGGAAGCATGATGTTTCCCTTTACAAAACGCATGTTGCCGTTCTCGTCCGCTTCCTGGTATGCGATGTCGTGGATCCGCACCAGCACATAGCCGCGGGCGTACATGGACTCCAGGATCTTTATAAATTCGTCCTTGGTGGTCATGACAGAGTTATAGCCGGCACTGTCCTTGTCCCCGTCAAATGCCTTAGCAGTATCCATGATCAGGGTATGGAAAAATACATGTGTGATGCTGTTCATATCAGCCGGCACAAGAGCTGCCTTATCCTGTTCATACCGTGCAAGAGCCTCCTGGATCCTGACCTCATTCAGATCCAGGCCGCTGTCATTGATCAGCTGAATGGCTTTGTCATAATCATATCCCATGGCGATCCTGTCAGCCAGGGCGATCATTCTGGAAATATCATCCTGGATCACTTCAGTGGGATCTTCGGCGGAGGATGGAGGGGGGGCCTGGTTGTCCTGGGAGGAGCCGGTGTGGCCGGCAGATGCCGCTGCCTGGACAGAACTGTCCGGGCCCGAGGGCTGCTTACCTATAACAAACCGATAGAGGGCGAAAACCCCGCCCCCTACCAGCAGTGTAATTGCTAATAATACGATCAATGTGGGAAAATGCCGTGACACTCTGACCATCTGGTGCCTGCGTCTTCGTGCCTGACGGCGTCTGAAATCTGCTTTACTCATAAAACATCTCCTATAAAAAATACTTGTCTATCATTATAGCATATAAATCACAAAGTTGGTACATAGAAAGAAAAAACAAATATTGGAATTGAAATTATGGGACATAAGTGGTATGTTAAAAACAGCAAGATCAAAGGAAAAGGAGAGATGAATATGGAAGAAATGGTAAAGGATCCCAATTGCGCATATTGTATGCAGGGAGAACTGGTTGCTAAATTTGGTTATCCCGTATGTGAGATGAACACAGGAATTTTGTATGTCTTTAAGGAGCAGAGCAAGAAAGGGAGGGTGATACTGGCTCACAAGAAGCATGTAAGCGAGCTCATTGACCTGACTGACCAGGAGCGGAATGACTACTTTGCGGAGATTGCCCAGGTGTCAAGGGCTGTCCATAAGGTGTTTAACCCGGACAAGGTGAATTACGGCGCTTACGGCGATACGGGCCATCACCTGCATTTCCACATCGTGCCCAAATACCAGGGCGGAGAAGAGTGGGGCGGCACCTTTGAGATGAACAGCCAAAGGACCATGCTTTCGGACGGGGAGTATGAGGAGATGGCAGAGGCTTTAAGAAAGGCACTGAAGGAAGTTTAAAACGCCCTGCAAAAAGTACCTTTATGACACATGGTATAACATGGTTTTATGAAAATGCGGCAGCACCGGCTGATACACCATATCTCCGGAAGCTGCCGCATTTTATATGAAAAGATTATATTAACTGAGGGTCCCCTTCCCACGGGGATATCAATCCAATTTGTCTGTCAAGGGCCTTGTTTTTAAAATATATTTTTCATTGTAGTCATTGTATATCTTCATAAAGGTTCCGGACAGGAATAAGAGAGCGATGGCATTGGGGATACACCAGAAGCCGGACACGATATCCACCACGGTCCACACCAGTTCCGGTGTCTTGCCAAGGGAGATGAACCCGGGAACCAGCCATATCAGACGGATCAGCAGTTTGGCGGCATTGGAACCGGATGCCTTTGGGAAAATGTAGAAAAAGGCGGATTCGTAGTTGATCTCCCACCCGACCATGGTGGAAAATGCGAACAGGCAAAGGCACACGGACACAATGACCGGTCCGATGGATCCGTAGGTGGTGGAGAATGCGGACTGGGTCAGGGCCACGTCCTTTAAACCGCTTTGCCAGATCTTGGGACCGCTGCACATAATTGCCAGGGCTGTCATGGTACAGACCACCAGGGTGTCAATGAAAACTTCAAAGGAGCCGTACATGCCTTCCTTAAACGGATGTGGTGAGATGGCGGTCGCATGGGTGATGGGGGAGGTACCGCAGCCGGCTTCATTGGAAAAGGTGCCCCGCGCAGCCCCCTGTTTGATGGTCATGGCAACCGTGCTGCCTGCAAGTCCTCCGGTGGCGGAGAGAGGGGTGAAGGCATGGGTGAAAATGGTGGCAAGGGCCTGGGGGATCTGGGGAAGATGGGTGAGGATAATGCCCACAACCGAAATAATATAGATCAGACACATAACAGGTGTTATCTTCTCGCAAAATTTCCCGATTCCGGAAACACCGCCTATGAGTACCATGCCGCAGATCAAAGCCGCTGCCACAATAACGACCCAGGTAGGTATCCGGAAGGCGTTATTCATTGCATTGGACATTGCAAAAGGCTGTACAAATGCAGCGGTTCCCAGGCCGCCCACGATAATGGTGATGGCAAAAAAGACAGCAAGCGGTTTCCATTTGCGTCCCATTCCGCGTTCAATGTAATACATGGGGCCTCCATAGTATACACCGTCCTCCCCTTTGATGCGGTAATACTGCGCCAGAGTAACTTCCACGCATTTTGTCAGCATACCGAACAGGGAAATGATCCACATCCAGAATACGGCGCCCGGCCCGCCCACAAAGATGGCGGTGGCAACGCCTGAGATATTGCCGGTTCCCACACAGCCTGCAAGGGCGGATGAGACAGCTTGAAGGGGAGTGAGGGTTCCATCCCCCTTGACAGTGCTCTTTTTGAACATTTCCCCTGCCGTACTCTTCATAATATGTTTAAAATGACGAAATTGGAAAAAACGTGTCTTAACTGCGTATAAAAGTCCAACAGCAAAGAGCAGGATCAATACAGGCGCTCCCCAAAGAAAGGCATCAAGCTTCATTAAAAAGTTTTCCATACCTATACCTCTTTTCTTAGTAAGAATACAATTGTTCTATGATAAATGGCAACACGTTATTTTGTCAGCTGTGAAAGAATGCCGTAAAATCCCCTGCAGGCCTTTTTCAGCTGTTCTACCTCTATGTACTCATCCCTGACATGGGCCAGGCTTTCCAGTGACGGCCCAAATCCGATACAGGGGATGCCGGCTTCGCCGCAGAAATGGCTGCCGTTGGTACAGAATGAAAAGTGTGAAATGGGAGCATCGATCCCTGCTTCTTTAAGCCCTGCCAGGGCTTTTTGTACCAGCTCGTCTTTTTCATCGATCAGCCATGCAGGAAAATACCTCTTTGCCTCAATGGTTTCCCCGGTCCAGCATTGTTCCTTTCCTTCAGCCAGGAATACCCTTGCCTTTAAATCAGGAACCTTTTTCCTGGCTTTTTCAATGGCCTCCTCTACCTGGCCAAGAATGAGTGCCTCATCTTCGCCCACCAGGGTGCGCCGGTCAAAGGTGGCCCGGCAGATGGAGGGAACCACGGATGCGCCTGGATAAGGGGAGGAGATGATATCGGTCAGCTCCAGAATACCTTTGCCGAGGATCGGGTGTTCATTCACCTGGATATACCGGATGGCTTCAATGACAGCCATCATATGATACACTGCGTTTACGCCCTTTTCCGGATTGGAGGAGTGGCAGCTTTTTCCCTCTGTTTCAACCACCACCTCGGCACGTCCTCTCTGTCCGATCTTGACCGTGGTAGTGGTGGCTTCGCCGATAATGACAAAATCCGGCTTTGCATTTCGGCTGATCTCACGGGAGGATACCCCTTCAAAACATTCCTCGTGTACGGTGCAGGACACGCAGATGGTTCCTGCAAAATCCTTTCCCGTATCCTCCGCGTACTGTGCGGCTGCCGTGATCATGGCACAGACGCTTCCTTTCATATCAGAAGTACCGCGTCCATAAATCTTTCCATCCTCAATCTCAGCGGCAAAGGGATCATGGGTCCATTGGTCACGGTCAATCACATCCACCGTATCAATATGACCGTCCATCAGAATAGTCCTGCCGGGACGGCTGCCGTGGATCATGCCCAGGACGCTTCCATACTTATCAATGTTCACTTCATCAAAACCATAACTAGTCATGGTGTGTTTCATGAGTTCAGCCACCTGTTTTTCCTGGCCGGACATACTGGGGATACGGACTGCCTCCTGGCACAGGGATATTAACCGTTCTTCTTTGTTCATAGCGCATAGCCCTCACTTTCAGTGATTGTTTTTATGAAAATGCAATATTTTGTGTGCAATATATTGCATATCGAATATAGCACAGATGGGAACAAAAAGTAAAGATAAAATCATGGTAATATGTAAAAACCGTCATAACTCATAGAATTATAGCTGAAAATATGGTCATAATACACAATAAATTACAGCTGTTTATAGGAGAAAAATAATACATAGAAATGATCGATATTTTCTTGACAGTCTTGAAAGGGAATAGTGTATGTGATATATTATATATAACGTACACATCTATGAAAAACAAAAGGAACCGATAAGGAGGAACTACCTTGCCCATACCTAAAAAGGACAGCGCCCTTCAGCGCAAATCTGCAAAGGATCTGGTATACGAAACCTTGTGTGACTGGATCATCCGCGGCGAGATGATGCCCGGTGAGAAGCTGCTGGACACGGAGCTGGCAGCCTATTTTAACGTGAGCCGGACTCCGGTGCGCGAAGCGCTTCAGATGCTGGAGACCCAAAAGCTGATCAAGGTGACTCCGGGCCGCGCCACTACGGTGGCCGGCGTGGATAAGAATGATATTGAAAAATGCTACCGCCCCCTGGCGGAAATACAGGGCCTGGCCGCACGCCTGGCTGCTCCCAGACTGACAGAGGCACAGCTGGCGCGCATGGAGGAAGTACAGATGGGTTTTGAGGAGGCGTGCAGGGCGGATCAGGCGGAAAAGGCCATTCACTGTGACAACAAATTCCACGAAGTGATCCTGCGGGCAGTGGATAACGAATACATCATGGAATTTTCCCACATGCTCCTCCTCCATGTACAGCGGATCAAGTACCACTATTTTCGCAGGGATATGCTGAGAAAAACCTCGGTGGAGCACCACAGGGACATCCTGAAAGCCCTGTATGACCGGGATGCGGATCTGGCAGCGGAGCTGATGCGCAGCCATTGGCTGTATGTTATGGAGCGGTGCCTGAGGGAGGTGGAAGTGGAAGGGGTGCAGTAGAACCGGAACGGAGAAAAGGATAGGGTAAAACAGATAGGGTAAAAACAGACGCGGTAAAACAATGAGAGGAACCTTTACATGCCATAGGGGATGGAGGGGTTCTTTTTTTGGAAAAATCCAATAGAGTAAGAAAATGCCGGATAAATGTAAAAATGCAGAAAGAGTAAGAAAATGCCCAAAGAAGGGGAATATGCTGTTTGTCCGCCCCCATACAATTAGTAGCAGATGAGTTTATCGGAGGAAGATATGAAACGGATTGCAGCCATATTGTTATCAATTACAGTCCTGCTGGTCCATCCTGCGGCCACAGCACTGGGGCAGGAGCCCAATATCGCCATACCGGCAGGAGCAGTCGTTGCTGGCAGTGGATTGGATACAGGTCAGAGCGAAGGAAAGGCAGAGGGGCAGGAGACAGGACTGCAGATTGGGGATACCATGGCTGTGGAAGCTCCTGCCGGGGATTCACAGCAGACTTCCCCGGACACCCAGGCGGCGGTCCAGATCGCGGCGCCCTCGGCCGTGCTGATGGAGGCATCCACAGGACAGGTGATCTATGAAAAGGGGGCTGATGAAAAGCGGAGCCCGGCCAGTGTGACCAAGGTCATGACCCTGATTCTTATTTTTGACGCGCTCCAGTCGGGAAAGATCCAGCTGACGGACGAGGTGGTCACCAGCGCTCATGCCAAATCCATGGGCGGCTCCCAGGTCTTTCTGGAGGAGGGAGAGGTGCAGACCGTAGAGACACTGATAAAATGTATTGTGATTGCCTCGGGAAATGACGCCTCCGTGGCCATGGCGGAATACATAGCAGGCACAGAGGAGGAATTTGTCCGGATGATGAATGAGAGGGCGGCCGGCCTGGGAATGACCAATACCCACTTTGTGGACTGCTGCGGCCTTACGGAGTCCCCGGAACATCTGACAACAGCCAGGGACATTGCCATTATGAGCCGGGAATTAATTAACAAATATCCCCAGATACATAACTACTCCACCATCTGGATGGAGAACATAACCCATGTGACAAAGCAGGGGACCAAGGAATTTGGTCTTTCCAACACCAATAAACTGCTAAAGATGGCCACCAATTTCAAGGTGACCGGATTGAAAACCGGCTCCACCTCCATTGCAAAATACTGTCTGTCGGCAACGGCTGAAAAGGACGGAGTCCGGCTGATCGCCGCCATTATGGCAGCTCCTGACTTTAAGGCCAGGTTTGGCGATGCGCAGACACTGCTAAACTACGGCTATGCCAACTGTAAGCTGTACGAAGATAAGGAACACCTTCCCCTTCCGCAGATGCCTGTTACAGGAGGTGTGGAGGATGAGGTTGCCCTTACCTATGAAGGGACATTTTCCTATCTCAGCCTGAAGGGCGAGGACCTGGGAGCGATTGAGAAAAACCTGGTACTGGAGGAATCCATCCCCGCGCCCGTGGAGCCGGGGCAGAAGGCCGGTGTGCTGGAATACACCCTGGGCGGCAAAAAGCTGGGCGAGGTCAATGTACTTACCAACGGAAGTATCAGGGAAGCCGGATATATGGATTACCTGAAACGGCTTGTGGGGGCGTGGAAACTGAACCGGTAGGGAACTGAAATCTGAACCGGCAGGGGACTGAAATTTAAACCGGCAGAGACTGAAACCTGAACCGGCAGGGCGTGGGGGACCTGCGTCCCCTGCCCTTGCAAATAGGATCCCTCCGCTTTGATCCATAGGGATATGCGGAGGGATAAATTGCATGATCAGTATGTTGGCGGCGGTGCAGAGCGGTTTACGGCTTCATAGCTCTCTTAGCCCATTCGCTGTCTTTTAAGATTGCTCTCCCCACGCCTATAAGGTCTGCCTTTTTCTGCTCTAAAAGCATTTCGGCCGTTTCTGCGTCAGTAATACCGCCCGTTAGAATGACCGGAATGGAAACAGTATCTTTGATTGCCTTTGACAGTTCATCAAAATATCCTTGCTTATGAGATGTTGGGTTAATGTAGCCACATAAACCGCCGGATATATCTATAAGATCAATTCCTGCCTTGACAAATTCTTGTGCCGCGAGTACGCTGTCCTCTATTGTGCTTCCACCTGTCATGTAGTCGCAAGCCCCTAATCGCAGTGCAACCGGGTAATCTTTTCCAACTGCTTCGCGAATGGCTTGTATGATTTCTAAATGTAGTCTTATCCGTCCGCGGATTGTATCCCCAGTGTATTCGTCTATTCGTTTGTTCGTCAATGGAGAATAAAATTGGTTAAGCAAATAGCCATGAGCAGAATGTATTTCTACTCCGTCAAAACCAGCTGCCTTTGTCCTTAATGCTGCTTTTGTAAAATCATTTACCACTTTTTTAATATCCGTTGGATTCATTTCTTTTGGCAAGGGTGTGGTCAGGTTTCCTTCCGGGACCGTTAAGCTGCCTTTGGATATTCTGACAGCACTGGCACTAAGTTGCCCTAATCCTGTTATATCAGGTGTTGCTGCTCCGCCTGCATGGTTAATTTGTGCCATGATTTTCGTACCATTCTTATGCACCAATGATACAAGCTTCTTTAATCCACCAATATCATTATCCTCTGAAATAGATAACTGTCCTTTGCTGGCTTTCCCCTCCGGACTGACATAGGTGTGTTCCGCAATAATTAGACCGATATATCCGCCGGCAGATTTTTCAGTATAATAATCAAACGTCTTTGATGTGGCTTTGCCATTTTCATCAGCTTTGGAGATCGCCATAGGCGGCATAACAAGACGGTTTTTCAATTCCATAGTTTGAATTTTTATACTTGTATTCAGGAAACGCATATTTGTCACCTCATTCATTGATCTGGACTTCCAATAGTATAACATGATATACTCAATAAAGAAAGAACGCACATTTAAGATAGATACTATCAAAAAGGAAAGTATTGAATTGGAGATCCCCAATGACTGGACGTTATAATTAAACACCGCTGTATGCAGTACGGGAAGGAGAGAACATCCATGGTTCGTTTTGGTATAATCGGAACAGGAAAAATCAGCCACACATTCATGAGAGCGGCCCTGAAGGCGCCCGGCTTCCGGCTGGAGGCAGTCTATTCAAGGTCCGTGGAAAAAGGCAGGGAGTTTGCACGGCCTTACGGAGCGGACAAGATCTATACATCCCTGGAGGAACTGGGCAATGACAGCAATGTGGACGCGGTCTACATAGCAAGCCCCAACAGTTTCCACTGCAGCCAGTCCATATGTATGCTGAATCATGGCAAGCATGTGCTGTGTGAAAAGCCCATAGCCTCCACTGCCGGGGAGTTGGAATCCATGACAGAAGCGGCCGGAGTAAATGGTAAGATCCTTTTGGAAGCCATGCGCCCGGTTTTTGACCCCGGCTTTGCAAAGATAAAAGAACTGCTGCCAAAGGTGGGACGGATACGGAGGGCTATTTTCCAGTATTGCCAGTATTCATCCAGGTATGATGCCTTCAAAAAGGGGATCATTGAAAATGCCTTTAACCCTGCATTATCTAACGCAGCCCTCATGGATATCGGCGTATACTGTATCCACCCCATGGTATTGCTGTTTGGAAAACCGGACCGCGTCACTGCCTCCAGCATTTTCCTGCACAATCATATGGAAGGAACAGGAACCGTGCTAATGGATTACGGCACCATGGTGGGCGAGGCCAGGTATTCCAAGATAACCTATTCCTCACAGCCCAGCGAGATCCAGGGCGAGGATGGGACCATGCTCATATGGCAGATCCAGGATACAAGGAAAATCCGGATCGTATACAGGGACGGCAGTCAGGAGACATATGAAATTGCCAAAGAGGATAATAACATGTATTATGAGATCCTGCGGTTCATGGACCTGATTGAAACGGGAAGAGAGGGACATCCGGTGGATGATTTGGTCCGCGGCCATCTAAAGGGCTCTCTTCTGGAAATGGAAGTGATGGACCAGGTCAGAAGCATGACAGGGATCCGCTTTATGTAACGAAAACAGTAGATTTTCTTAATCCTTTTTTACTTCTATTGAAAAGTCGGCATTCTCATGATATCGTATAATTATCAGACGGGAACGTGAAAATTCTGATTTTTCTGGGAGGAGAGTATTATGAAAAGAAAGAGGATGTACGGCGCAGGAGCTGTTCTTCTGGCAGTTCTGCTGGGACTGGCTGCCTGCGGAGGCAGTGCAAAAAGCAGTTCCGCCACCATGGCGGCGGCCACCTATGATGCGGCGGCTGAAACAGCGGTGTATGAGGAAGGGATGGAGAGGATAAACCTGTCTGCGGATAAGGGAAGCGGGATGGACCCGGCATCAGCAAGTCTGACGGACCAGACGCCTGTTTCCCAGGCGTTTCCCTCCGGCCGTAAACTGATCCGCAATGTTACCATGACGGTGGAGACAGACGAGTTCGACCAGCTTCTGGGCATACTGACGGCCCAGGTAGGAGACCTGGGCGGGTATGTGGAGCAGTCGGATATATCGGGGAACAGTCTGAACGATCAGAATGTACCCATTCCCCGCTATGCGTCACTCACCGTCCGCCTTCCTATAGGCAAGCTGGATGGTTTTGTTTCAGCGGTGGAGCAGAACGGCAATGTGACCAACAGATCCGAGTCCGCACAGGACGTCACCCTGCAGTACAGCGACCTGGAGAGCAGGAAGAAGTCGCTGACCGTGGAGCAGGACCGCATCTGGGCCCTTCTTGAAAAGGCAGATACTCTGGAATCGGTCATTGCCCTGGAGAAACGTTTGTCCGAGATCCGTTATCAGCTGGAATCCATGGAATCACAGCTCAGGCTGTATGACAATCAGGTGGATTACAGCACGGTCTGCCTTTCCATCAATGAGATCAAAGGAGCGGCTTCCTTTACCCCCACTGAACCGGAGGGGCTGGGACAGAGGATTCAAAAAGGTTTTTCAAAGAATCTGAATTCCGTATCCCAGGGGCTGACTAATTTCCTGATCTGGCTGATCGCATCCAGCCCCTTCTGGATCCCACTGGCAGTGATCGCGGTGATCGTACTGCTGGTTGTCCGGAGAAATAAAAAAAGGACAATAAGGCAGCATCTGCCCCACTCTGTGAACGGAGCGGAGAAGACCGGTAAACCGGAAGAGTAAATACAAATGATGGGGAGGCCGGATTCTCCCCCTAAGCGCAAAAGGCCATTGTATTTCCACATACGCCAGGTGGAAAACAATGGCCTTTTGTCATGCCGTTATATATTCCTGTTTACTCCGGCATTTAAGACTTCTCTGCGCGGCAGGGGATCAGGCCCCGGCGCGGGCTGTGTCAGCCAATGCCGCCGTTGACGATTCCCAGAATAAACACTGCCATGGTCAGGATACAGAATCCATATTTATAAAGGGGATAGTACCAGCCTCCGATCCGCTGCTTTCTTCCAAGGGATACCGCGTCCTCCACGGCCTGCTTTCCCCAGATCCAGGCAAACATGATCCCGGCCAGACCGGCGCCCAGAGGGCAGATATAGATGGATACGAAGTCCATCCAGCCGGAAACAATACCCTGGATGCACAGCGCCACCACAACCCCAATAATACCGATGACGGTAACTGCTTTGGCACGGCTGAAGTGCAGGTTATCCTGAAGGGTGGCGATGGGAGCCTCAAACAGGTTCACCAGGGAGGTAAGGCCTGCAAACAGCACAGCCACAAAGAATACCACCATTACAATGTGTCCGCTTGGCATGGCTGCGAACAGGTTGGGCAAATAGATGAACATCAGGCCGGGGCCCCCGCCAAAGGCAGTGGAGCCGGCTGCTGCCATGGCAGGCACAATGACCAGTGCGGCCAGGAATGCGGCCAGAGTATCAAACAGGGCCACTTTCCATGCGGAGCTGACAATATCCTCATCATCGGACAGGTATGAGCCGTAAATAACCGTTCCGTTGCCGGCCAGGGACAGGGAGAAAAATGACTGGCCCAGGGCGTAGACCCACATCATGGGATCCTTCAGCTTTTCAGGATTAATGGAGAACATGTATTTGTAACCATCAGAAGCTCCGGGCTGGAAATAAACATAGACGGCTAGGCCTATAAACAGCAGGAAAAACAAAGGGATCATGATCTTATTGGCTTTTTCAATGCCGCTGGCAACACCCAGTACCATGATGGCAAAGGTGACTGCCAGTGCAATGATCAGCCAGAAGTTATTGCCAAAGGGAGAGGCAGTGGCGCCGAATGCCTGTTCATAACCTGAGATATCAGACACATCCGCACCATAGGAAAGGGCTTTACCGGTAAATGCATTGAACACATATTTAAAAATCCAGCCCACCACTACGGAGTAGCCGATAGCCAGCATCAGCGCCCCCGCCATGGGAATACCTCCTATCAGGGCGCCTGTATTCCCTTTTCCCCGTGATGCGCAGGCCTGTCTGAAGGCGCCCACAGGGCCTTCCTTTGCCTTGCGTCCAAAGCTCATTTCACCGATCACGCCGGAAAACCCGATGAGAATGTCAAAGATAAGATATGCTGCCAGAAACGCGCCGCCGTAATTTGCAACCCGGCTGGGAAACAGCCAGATATTTCCCATCCCCACTGCCGAACCAATACATGCAAGAATAAAACCCCATTTCGATCCCCATGATTCCCTGTTGCTGCCATTGGATGTTTTTCCCATATATTTCTTCTCCTTTTCGATACAAAATGAAGACAAAAAGGGCCCCCACAGTAATCTTTAAGCTACTATAGGATGCCCTATCTTATTGCTGCCAAGCACATCACATGATTTCAAATTACATTTGAAACGTCATGCGGTCTGCCCCTTACCTTCAATCCTCAATGGGTTCCAGGGAAGCCTGGAAATGACGAAGGATCGGTGGCTCCCATGTAATCCTGTAACCATGTTTGATCTCATGGGCCCGCTCTTTAATTGCAATCAATGCGTCTGCCATTATATCAATATGAGCCTGGGTGTAGACCCGGCGCGGAATGGCCAGACGTGTGAATTCAAAGTCGGCATGAAGCTGTTCATTTGTATCCGGGTCATTGCCCAGCATGTAAGATCCAATATCGCAGGTGCGGATGCCTGCCTCCTTATAAAGCTCAATGGCCAATACCTGGCCGGGGAATTCATAATAAGGAATCTGGGGGAACATGGCTGCTGCGTCCACAAACACGCCATGGCCTCCAACCGGAGCCTGATAAGCGATACCGGCATCATCCAGCCTGGATGCAAGATATTCCATCTGTCCGATCCTGTAACGGAGATAATTTTCATCAATGCCCTCGTATAACCCGATCGCCAGGGCTTCCAGGTCGCGTCCGTTGAGTCCTCCGTATGTATAGAATCCTTCAAAGGAAATACAGTTTGCTTTTATTTTCAGGATTAAGGGTGACTCTCCATCCTTGACTCCGATCATACCGCCCATGTTGACAATGGTATCCTTTTTTGCGGACATGGTGAACATGTCGGCCAGGGAGAACATTTCCTTAATGATCTTTTTGATCGGCCAGTCCTTGCATTCCTCCTCATCACGTTTAACAAAGTATGCGTTTTCAGCGTAGCGCGCCGCGTCAATGTCCAGGGGAATGTTGTATTTCTTACAGATTGCGGAAACGTCCCTCATGTTCTGCAGGGAAACAGGCTGCCCGCCGGCGGAATTGTTGGTAATTGTCATGACCACCAGGCCTACGTTCTCAGCTCCCTTTTCAAGGATGATCTGTTCCAGCTTTTCCACATCCATGTTGCCCTTAAACTTGCAGCGGTGGGACGGGTCCTTTGCTTCCGGGATCACGCAGTCAATGGGACGCGCGCCGGCCAGGATCACATGGGCACGGGTGGTGTCGAAAAACATGTTGGAAATCGCAATTTTACCTTCGGAGAGGAAGGTGGGGAACAGAACCTTTTCAGCAGCGCGTCCCTGATGTACGGGCTGGACATATCCATATCCGAAAATGTCCTTGGCGGCGTCAACCAGTTTGTAGTAGGAGGAAGCGCCGGCATAGGCCTCATCGCCCTTCATGATTCCCGCCCATTGGTCCTCGCTCATGGCATTGGTGCCGGAGTCAGTGAGAAGATCAATGTAGCAGTCCTCTCCTCTTAAGCCAAACATGTTGTATTTGGCCTGGGCGATCGCCTGCTCGCGCTCCTGGCGTGTGAGCATTTTCAGTGGTTCAACCACCTTGATACGGAATGGTTCTGGAACATACTTGATAGCCATAATAATACCTCCATAAAATGATTTTGGTTTGGATGCGGGCCTTTGCCGCTTCCAAATACCCCGGTCATCGTTGCCGACTGGCGGACAGTATTATGTAATAGGTTCAAGCTGAGAAGAAAGGATACTAGATGTGATAATGTTTTCTCAACTTACGAGAATATATTATTATATTTTGAGAATAATGTCAAGCTGATTTGTTGTAAATGATAAAAAAATAATTTTTAGGGCATAAAAATATACATAGTGCATAAAATGGAGAAAATAGTAATAAAAAATTATCATAAATAAGATGAAAATGATAAAATATTATTGCGACATATACTCAAACACCCTCTAGCTATTAAAAGTGTATTTTGATACAATAGCACTATATGAGTATAAAGAAAGAAGCAGGTCATGAATACAGAAAATCATTCAATTCTTCAGCATTATATAAAGTTAACGGAATTTCTTGGCCGTACCCTTGGTCCGGATTATGAGATTGTGCTCCACAGTCTGGAGGACAAGGAACGGTCCATTATTGCAATCTCCAACAACCATGTCAGCGGACAGGAGCTGGGGGCTCCGCTGTCCGGTGAGATCCTGCAGATCATTGCGGATAAGAGCTATCACAATTATTCCTATCGTACCCATTATATGGGGGTATCCGCCCTTGGAAAGAAGCTGCGTTCCTCCACGCTGTTTATTGAGAATACGTCAGACGAGTTGATCGGGCTGCTGACCATTAATTTTGACGACAGCAAATATACGGACCTGGCAAAGCAGCTTTTGGGGCTGTGTCACCCGGATACATTTGTGGAAACCAATTTCCGCTATGACGAGACTTACAAGGAGATACCGGCCGGTCAGGGAAAGTCTCAGTCCGGAGAACCGGGAACCGGGAATCCATCAGTCCAGCCGCTGTCTGGAGAGACAGTGCCTGTTTCCGGCGGAGAAACAGTGAACGAGGCCTTGTCACGTATTTTCAGGGAAATGGACCTGAATGGCAAGAGCCTGTCCCAGTCCCAGCGTCTGGCAGTGATGGAACGGCTGGAAAGGGACGGCGTATTCCTTCTAAAGGGAGCGGTAAAGGATGCAGCTCTGGCCCTGGGAATTTCCCAGGCCAGCGTATACCGATACCTTTCTAAAATCCGCCGGGAATGATTTGTTTTACCATAGTATAATTATAGTACAGGCAGGGATCAAACATTCCAAAAAGTATGGTCAGATGGTTGATGTCACTGGATTTTATGATCCACGGACAGTTCATTGAGTACAAGACGGTAGTTTCCCGGAGGCAGCTGCCCGTACATGGCAACATGATTGACCATGCCCAGGGATTCCCCGTCCGGTACATAAAAACCCATGCAGTTGAATCCCCAGTTACCTGGTATGGCGGGAACTTCATACCAGGTGCCATCCACTGATACCTGAAGTTCATAAAACTCCCCGCAGCCCCATTCCTGGCCGCTTTTGTTGGAGATAGTAACCTCCGCCACATCCTGGTTCCAGGAATCCAGGGTCATGGTAACTCCCCCAGGCGAGTTTAAAGGCGCTGCCGGGACCAGGAAACGCGTGTTCCATCCGCCGTTTTCCTGGGTAAACAGGCGGGCGCAGGGAAAGGAGGTAAAAGAGGGCAGTTCTCCTGCATCCTCCCAGTTCCCATTTTCAGATAGCTGTTCAAAGTCAAAATCCAACTGGTAAACGCTTCCGTCTTGGGCGATCCACCTGCCGTTTGTCCAGGCGGCAAAGATACTGAACCCATCCTTTCGGCCGATTTCAATCCCGTAAACAGGCAGAGCGGCATTGTCTGCGGACCAGCTTTTTACCCTGGTGGCTTTTACTGAGTTCAGGGATTCCAGGATCTTTTGTTCCTCTGCGCTGTCAAACAGATAGGCGATGCGAACCTTTTTGCCGTCATAGGTGTACAGAGTCATTGCGCTGGTTTCCGGGGAGGCCTGTTCCATAAGATGATTGGATGAAGTGGAGGAATTGGGCGGGGCGGATGAATTGTATGGGGCGGATGAATTGTATGGGGCGGATGAATCTGCAGTACTTGCACTGTTTGCGGCGTTATGGGTAGTGCTGTCCGAGGACGGCTGGCCATTGAGTATCGGGATGGCCGACAGGTCATGACGTGATTGGCCGGTCGGTGACTGGCCGGGCAGCGACTGATTGGTCAGTGTCTGGTCAATGTGGTTTTTTATTTGAAAGGATCCTGCTGCTGACTCTGCCCCGGATCCGGCGGTGTCGTCTTGGGTGGATTCTACCACCTTTTCAGCAGTTTTTCTGTCCGCTGCGGACATCTCTTCCCCCTGCGTGATCCCGCATCCGGATATCAGGATCGTGATCACCACGGCGGTTGCTGCCGATACTCTTTTTTTATTCATGATAGACTCCTTTTTATTCGTATTTTTTCTGATGATCAGGTGTTTCAGGCAAAGAAGCCTGCAGCGCGTTCAGAATCAGGTTGTCCATTCCTTTCATTCCCAGACCGGTACAGGTGTCCACAAACTGTTGAAAGCAGGTGTCGCGGATCTTGTCTTTATGGAATACCAGGTCAAACTGGCGGTTCAGCCGGAGATTTCTGACCTGTATCATACCCATCTGATGACTGCTGATATCCGGTTGTACCAGGTAGGAGGAAATGGCTGCAATTCCGGCATTGTGCAGGACAGCCTGTTTCACTGTTTCAATGCTGTTGCAGACCCATCCAATGTTCAGGGACAGGCTGTTGCTGGAAAATGCATGCTCCAGCAGCATTTCAGTTCCGCTTCCTTTTTCACGTCCAATAAATACTTCCTGTTCCAATTCTCTTAACTCCACTGTCTTACCCGCCAGGGGATGATTTTTCGGACAGATAATAGCCAGCTGATCCTCCAGGATCGGTATATGCTCCAGATACGGGGAACGCTTTGTTCTCTGGACAATAGCCAGATCCAGCTTGGCGGACAATAACTTTTTTTCCAGGGCCTTGCTGTTGGTGATCTCCACCAGGATCCTGGTATCCGGATAGAGGGATCGGCAGTGCTCTAAAAGGGGATGGATCAGGCAATTGCCTATGGTGGTGCATACTCCTATGCTTAAGGTGTTGCAAAAGGAGGCATCCTTCATGCGGGTGTCCAGCTGTTCGATGTTCTTAAGGATCTGGGCAGACAGATAGAGCATCTGCTTTCCCGCATTGGTGAGAAAAAGGGAATGGTTCAGGCGCTCAAAGAGACGGATGCCGTATTCATTTTCCAGGGAGTGGATTGCCTGGCTGACGGATGACTGTGAGATCATCATGTTCTGCGCTGTCTTGCTCATATTCATATGTTTACAGACTTCCACAAATATTTCCAGATTCCGTATGGTCATGTTCAACTCCTGATATTAGTATTTACTTATAATATTATCATTATATTCATATTTTTCAATAGTAAAAATGCGTGATAGAATGAGGGCATACGAAAGGAGAATGGAAATGGATCGATGTTTAATCGTAGTAATTGACGGATGCGCACCGGATTATCTGACACCGGAGACAGCGCCTAATATTTACAGACTGGCCAGGGCTCATGGATTTGTAAAAGAGGTCCAAAGTGCGGTACCCACGGTAACCAATGTAAACCACGCCTGTATTTTATCAGGAAAATTCCCGGAGGACACAAAAATAGTAGGGAATTATTATTACGACCCGGATACCGGGGAAGAAGGATTTATAGAAGAAAGAGGGTTCATGAAAGCGCCCACCATTTTGAACGCTTATGGGAAAATGGGAAAAAAGACCGCATTCCTCACTGTTAAGGGTAAGGTTCTGGGCGTATACGGTGAGGGTGCTGACATCGGAATCAGTGTCCAGGCACCGGATAAATTGCTCCTTAACCGTCTGGGGCTGGACATGCCGCCTGAGGTAAGCGACCTGTCCAGCACACGGTGGATCATGGAAGCAGCCCTGGCCTGTATTGAGAAGGAACATCCCGATTTCGTCTACTGCACCACCAATGACTATGGATTCCATCATTACGGACCGGAGACATCGGAGGCAAGGCTGCAGATGCGGTGGATTGACGAGTATATTGGCAGGATCCATGAAGCGGACCCTGGAAGGCGGATCTACATAACCGCGGACCATGGGATGAATCAGAAGAAAAGGCTTTTGAATGTTAAGCACATTGCGGACAACAAGGGGATCCCTCTGTATTGCCTGGCGCCCTTAAAGGACCGGTATGTGGAAAACCATATTTATCAGGAAGGCGGTATTCTCTATCTGTTTTTGGAAAACGAAAAGGATGGAGAGAGGCTGTGTGCACTGGCAGAGGAGATTCCGGAGATTGAGAAGATCCTTGGCAGGGAGGAAGCGGCGGCTCTTTATCATCTGCCTGAAGACAGGATTGGGGATTATGTGATATTTGCTTCTGAAGGATGCGCCTTTGGGGAAGTGGAGGGGGAATATCTGGTTACAGATCAGGTGAGGACCCATGGTTCACTGTATGAGCGGCAGATCCCCCTGGCAGCGATCCATCCTCTGAAAGGGGAAGGGGATTATCAGTACAGTAAGGATATTGTTGCACATATGATGAGGGATTTTGAAAACGCAGGATGGAGACTGGGATGAGAGGAATGATGAGAAAAGGCGGAGTTGTAAACAGAACTGCATTGGGGGCAGCAGCTCTTTTGGCCGGTGTGGTGATAATGATCGCAGGATGCAATAAGAAAACGGAAGAGCTGACCGGAAATATCCAGCTGGCGGGAAGTACTTCCATGGAGGAAATGTGTGTTGCCATTGGGGAAACATTCATGGAGGAGGAGCCGGGAATCGCGGTATCCGCTGAGTACATTGGCTCGACAGCAGGTATGGAAGCATTGTTGGAGGGGACTGTGGACATTGGTACATCTTCCAGGAACCTGACCCAGGAGGAGCTGGAAAAGGGAGCGGTGGAAAACATTGTGGCCAGAGATGGAATAGCGGTTATCCTGAACAAGGAGGTGACCGGGATCGAGAATCTCACATCAGATGAACTAAGGGATATTTTCTGTGGAAGAACAGCTAATTGGAATGAACTGGGAGGTCCGAACATGCCTGTAGTGGTAACCGGACATGAGGCAGGTTCCGGTACAAGGGATCCTTTTGAGGAAATACTGGGAATTGTGGATCAGTGCCGGTACGCCAATGAACTGAGCGGATCCGGAGCTGTTCTGATCAAGACTGCCGCTACCCAGGGAGCGGTGGGATATATTTCCATGGCACTGCTGGACGATACGGTACAGGCAGTGTCGGTGGAGGGGGTCCAGCCAACCAGGGAGAACGTGCAGAATGGAAGCTATTCCCTGAACAAGACAATGGTAATGGCGACCATGGGAGCCATAGAGAAACAGAATCCCCTGGTCCAAAGGTATTTTGAGTTCGTGTATTCGGATCAGGGGCAATCGCTGATCGATGGGGCGAATTTGACGCCGGTTCCGGGGGAATAGAGAGAATCAGGAAAGCCTGCCGCATGCTGAAAGATCCAGATGCGGCAGGCTTTTTGAACGCTGTAACCATTATTTTGCAGCAGCCTCAGAGAACTGCGTGGTCACAAGTTTCTCATAAGGAACCCGCTCTGACAGCTCGCCGGCTTCCTCCAGTATATTTTCCAGAAGTTCAAAGCTTTCCTTTTCAAATATGGTGTCGTCCTTCCAAGTGTCCTGGTCCTTGTAGCGTCCCACGATGGTAGCGATTTTGTCCACCGGAGTTTCCTTGAACTGAGGGGCAATGGTCTTTGCAATCTCCTCGGCAGAGTGGGAGTTTACATAGTCCATGCCTTTTTGGATGGCGTTTGTAAATTTCTGGATCAGCTCAGGATTTTTTTCCATATAGCTTTTCTTTGTACAGTAGGCAGTATAGGGAACATAACCTGATTCTGTTCCCAGGGATGCTACAACGGTTCCGCTTCCCTCGCTCTCCAGTGTGGTGGCGAATGGCTCAAACTCCACCGTGTAATCAGCGTCATTGGATGTAAATGCAGCTGCCGTCAGACCAAAGTTAATGCTCTGGTCAATCTCCAGGTCTGTCTTGGGGTCCAGTCCGTGTTTTTTCAGGATGTACTCAAATACCATCTGCGGCATGCCGCCGGCACGTCCTCCCAGGACCTTTTTGCCCTTCAGGTTCTCCCATTTAAAATTATCCTCAGGCTGGCGGCCCACCAGGAAGTTGCCTGCCCGCTGGGTCAGCTGTGCGAAGTTTACAGCGTAGTCCTGGGAACCTTCCTGATATACATAGATGCTGGCCTCTGAGCCCATGAATCCGATCTGCGCATCCCCGGAGATGAGTGCGGTCATTACCTTGTCGGCGCCCGCGCCGTTGACCAGGGTCAGGTCAATGCCCTCGTCCTCAAAGTAACCCAGCTCGATGGCTGCGTACTGGGGGGCATAGAAGATGGAGTGGGCTACCTCGTTGAGTACCAGCGGCGTATTGCCGGAGGAAGCCGTGCCCGGGGCCTTTGCACAGCCGGTAAGGGCAGCGGCTGCCATGGCTCCTGCCAGTAATGTGCATAATATTTTTTTCATAACAGACTCCTTGTGTATTCACTTATAATATAGTTTATTAGAGGGGACATGGACCGGTGAATAAAAATGGAAGGCTGCAGAGGGAAAATACCAAAAAAAGAGGCATCCAAACCCGCTGCTCTCTGGTTGGTGCCTCGCTTTTTAGAATAGATCAGAGCACATATCCGTTAAATTGGCTCATTTGTATTTGATTTGACATACAGATAGATCCTGTTATCTACATGAAATGCCCTCAGGAATTTCAGCAGATAGTTTTTTAAATCTTCACGCCCGTAATGCAGGATGATATCCTGACCATGGATGCGCTTAATGGTAGATTTTTTATATCCCAAATCAGAATAGTCATCGTTATCTTTATCCCTGTCCAATCGATAAAATATCCGGTCCGGCAAACCATACTGGGCGGTTTTTGACCGGTCATTTACCAGCTTTATAAAATCGGAAGGATTTACAGTCGTTTCCAGAATTTTGCAAAAAGCTTCTGTAAAACTGGCTGCAGGAATTATCCCGCCATCATCAATGGAAAATCCCTCAATTACAAGCTTTTTAAGGTCCAGAATATCCGTGAGCAGTTCTTTGTCATGCTGTGTGCTGTTTACCGCATTGGAAGCAGTCATTTGCGACTGGTCTAATAAGTTTATAAATATTTCAAAATCATCTGAGTCATCATCCAGACCCATATCCCTTGTATCCGAGTGAATATACTCATTTAACAGAGACAGCAGGTTATGGGTCTGCTTATAATTATAAGAACCCGCCTTCTCGTTCCACAGCGACAGCTTATCAGCAAGAAAATCTGAGTAATTCGGAAATAAGGGATCGGAATCCTTTTTAAAAGAAAATACCGTGTTACTGTCAACATCCGTCCATTCCCTTGTGCTGGTCAAATATTGATACAGCCTGTCATCACAGAGCTGAATACACAAAATTGCCAAAAGCAATACATTTGTTTTGTGATCATCCTGGCTTACCTTTAAAATGTCCCTGATCAGTTCAAAGGTATTTAACAGCCGTTTGACCGTTCGGGGGTTGGCGCCCACACTATTTTTAATAATATCACTGATGATCTGTGAATCCTCATTCAAATCAATTCCCATGCTCTCAAATGAAGTCATCAGAAGTTTGTCCATTTTATAAAATGCAACCGGGATACGGAAGGGAACCTGGATCATTTTATCAAAAAAGCTTTTACCCTTTTGATACATCAGGCCCTCGCCGTACTTCTTGGAAACACCCAGGGTAACCACCTCGTAATCAATGGCCAAAACAAAGATACATCCCGGCACATCCAGAAATATCTTGATTATTTCCAGCAATTCCACTGCACGCTCCGGATTCAGCCTGTCCAGATCATCGATGAAAATAACGATTCGGCGAGGAGCCTTTTTCACAAAGGAATGGATCGCTATCTCAAATTCCTTTGTGAACTTTTTGATATCCTGATAAAAACTGCTGTTCAGATTAAATAACTCCTCAAAATCAGTTTCCATCTGAACAGAACAATTCAGGAGGGAATAGCTGGCGTTGATCTTTGTCTTTTTAAATATATTTTTCATCATGGATGAAAAAGTGTTTACTATTTTTTCCGGAGCAGAAACCGACTTCAGCACTTCGGTGGTAAGTTCACTGAGAAATGCAATGGACAGATCGTCCTCGGATGAAAACTGGGCGTAATGCCAGGTATTAAAATACAGGCACTTTAAATTGGGCTCGGTTAATTTCCCCATGATCATGTTCATCATTGAGGTTTTGCCGGATCCCCAGTCTCCCTGCAATGCAATGGTCAACGGGGTCTCGCACTTTTTGATAAAATCAGCCAACCCGGTGTAATAGCGGTCCAGGTCGAATAGATCAGATTCCATGGTATCAATTGGTAGATCACGGTTGCCTTTTGCCATTAGTAAGCTCCTCCTGTATTGAGAGAGATCAGATTCCTGATTTTGTTGGAAAATTCTTTTTGCAGATCCAGAGGAGGAAACAGATATCCCTTCTCATAAATGTCGCGCTGTGTAATATATGGTTTGCCGGAACCTGTCTTGTATTGATTCAAGTTCATAAAGTTCAGAAGATAACAAAGGTATTGCAGGTCGGTTTCCTTATAATATAAGGATATGTAAATTGCGTTGCCAGTTATAAAGCCGGGCTTATCAAGGATGGATGCCTGTCCGCAGTGTTCGCCCACCCGATTGATAATAATGGTGGGAATGGGTCCATGGACATTGCATTGATCGGTGGATGAATAGCTCCCATTGGCACCTATGACCGGATACGGTCCCCCATGATCCGATGAAACAATCTTTGTTCCGGAGCGCAGCTTAAACAGCTCCTCCCCTCTGATGGAGGGAAACCCTTTATCGAGAAACATTTTCCGGAACAGATCAGAGGCAATGCTGCTGTTTTCCAGCTTTTTATCCGGAAACAGGGATAACTGCTCATAGCCGCTTTTCTGGTCATTAGAATGGTCTTTATTTGATGAAAGTCCATATTTTTCAGGTGCAAAAAAGTAATCAGGTTCTGTAATCTGCTCCCTGGACAAGCGGAAGGATACGGCATCCGTGTGATGGAAGAGATGGGAAAAATGGCCGTGGTACAGATTGATATCCCGGCAGTTCCTGAAATCGTTTATTTCAATGTATTGATTGGCAGGATCGCTTTTTTTAAAGGTAAGGATACATGTGTTGACCCTTGCCTTAAACAGGCCTAACGGAAGCAAAAAGATAGACAGTATCTCAAAGCTTTTATATAAACGTTCTCTGATGGGATGATCCGCCTGTCTGCTTAAAAAACCGTAGGGCATGATGACGCTGGCACTGCCGTTATCCGCCAGGGTATCCATGGTGCGGGTCAGCATCTTTGACTCCAGCCTTCCGATCCCTCCTTCATAGGCAAAGGGCGGGTTTGCCAGAATGAGATCAAACTGGTTTGGATCGTGGTCATCTGAAACAGAGCAGCAGATATCAGGACCGGCGTAAAAACCCATCATTTTTATATTTGTTTTCTTTTCGTCTCTTAAAAGTCTGGAAAGGGTAAACAGAAGAGAGCCCGCCCCACAGGCCGGATCTGGAACCGTGTATTCTTGGAGCTCAAGCGCATGCTCCATTAACGAAATGATAGATAGAACAGTTTTTTCTTTTTCGGACATAGTTGTATGCGATTATCCTCCTGCGATCAATACGGCATGATTAATTTTATTATAAGTCATCCATTACCCAAAATCAACGAGGGATTGATCTACATTACCTCTACATTGTAATTGCAGGCCCAATTAAAAAATGATAAAATGGTCCATATATCATAAGAAAGGTGCGGTCAACATGGGTGATTCATTACGGTACTACAACCAGCATGCCAGAGAGTTCTTTGACAGTACAAGGGATGTTGAATTTACACAGATACAGGACCGGTTTCTTGGCTATCTGAAACCGGGGGCCAGAATCCTGGATTTCGGATGCGGATCAGGAAGGGACACAAAGTATTTTATCAGCAGAGGATATATGGCGGATGCTGTGGACGGCTCTGTGGAGCTGGTAAAGATCGCATCTGAATATACCGGCACAAACGTCAGACAGATGTTTTTTCAGGATCTGGATGAAAGGGAGACATATGAGGGGATCTGGGCCTGTTCCTCTATTCTGCACCTGACCTTTGATGAACTGGCGGACGTGTTCGGGAAAATGCACCGTGCGCTGGTGCCCTGCGGAGTCCTCTATACCTCCTTTAAATATGGGACAGGGGAAGGGGAACGGAACGGTAGGTATTTTACGGACATGACAGAGGAGAAAATGGAAGGGCTGCTAAAGGCCGTCCATGGATTTGCTACTTTGGAAATGTGGGTGACGTCTGACGTGCGTCCTGGGAGAGATGAGGAACAATGGCTGAACATGATTTTGAGGAAAAGATAAAAAAGGCAGATGGGGGATGTGATCGAATACAGAACAATGGACTACTACCGGAAAAGGTATGAAAGAAAGAATTCTTAAACTTATGTGGGTCATGAAACGTGATGCGAAGGAGGGAGTTGCATGGATATAAAAAATGAATCTGGTTTTCCTACGGGGAGCTTGTTATATATTTTACGCAGTATAAAAAAGGGGACATGCAAAGAAATATTTAAACTTGAAAAAGATGAGGATTATATTGCTTTTCTAATTGATTTTTTGAAACTATGTGACTTGAGTATAAAGCAGATACAAACCGTAAATAGGAATACTAGGCAGAAAAAGTTGGATTCAGTTAATGATCTAAAAGAAGCAATGATCCATTCTTATATGAAAAAAGGTTCATTTAATATTGATCTTGAGAGTATTATCAAAGACGACATGACGGGCAGGATTGAGGCCTGCGATGATTTCCTCATAGACAACTGTTCTGTACCAAAGGTGGAACAGGAAGCGTTAGATAATTTTATTGAAGAGATTAATTCCCTGAGAAATGATATAAAAGAAGCAGAAATCAATGAAGAATTAAAAGATATCATACTGGTGCATTTAAACAGTGTATATGAATCTATCCTAAAGTATAATTTGTTTGGCATGGAGGAAGTGAAGGATAGTGTAACCAGGACAATAGGTACCTTATGCCTGATGACCAATGAGTGTAAGACAGAAACTGATAAAACGGTCATGAAGAATGTACTTGCCCTAATGTCAAAGTTCAATACTGTATTCGGTTTTTTTAAAAATGCAGGAGGCGCTGTGAGAATTGCGGATACCATCATTAAACTGATTCAATGATCACTGCCAATGTTTTAATCAACCACGATAAACACACAAACGAGGAGAAAAATAGAATGAACTACAAAATCATCGTACTGGACCTGGACGGCACCTTGACCAACCGGGATAAGATCATCACCCCGAGAACAAAAAAAGCCCTGATGGAAGCCCAGGAAGCCGGAAACATCGTGGTTCTGGCTTCGGGCCGTCCCACGCCCGGAGTGGAGCCTTTGGCTAAAGAACTTGAGATGGACCGCTTTGGAAGCTATATCCTGTCCTATAACGGAGGAATGATCACCAACTGCAAAACAGGGGAGGCGGTATTCACATCCCTCCTTCCCCTTGAGTCCAACCAAAAGATCATTGGACTGGCGGAGGAGCACCGGGTGGATATCCTGACCTATCAAGGCGGGGATATCATTACCAATAACAAGGAATGCCCTTACGCTGTGGTGGAATCCAACATCAACCACCTTCCCCTGCGTCAGGTAGAGGACATGAAATCCTATGTGGATTTCCAGGTTCCCAAGTTCCTGATGCTGGATGACGGGGATTACCTGGTGACCGTGGAACCCCGGGTAAAAGCAGCCATGGGGCGTGACTTCAGCGTGTACCGTTCCGAGGAGTATTTTCTGGAGGTAATGCCAAAGGGAATTGACAAGGCCCAGTCCCTGGAGCGCCTGTTACACATCCTTGGACTGGAGCGTGAGCAGATGATTGCCTGCGGTGACGGTTATAATGACCTGACCATGATAAAGTACGCGGGCTTGGGGGTGGCCATGGAAAATGCTGTTCTGCCTGTGCGCAACGCTGCAGATTACATCACTGCCTCCAACAACCAGGACGGGGTGGGCCTGGTTGTGGAGAAGTTTATGCTGGGACGTGCATGAGAATGATATATAATGCAATGCCATGCAATGCGATGTAATGCCATGCTACCATGCAGCAGTGATGCAAATCTAAATAAGGATCAATGAGTCAGGATACCGGCAATCCGTTCGCATACCGGCATGAAAATAATGAGCACCATATAACCGGACATCAGAAGATACGGCAGGGCATGGGGCCATACCGCCAGTATGGCGCCGCCAACTGCCACAAACTGGCAGAAAAAACTAATACAGGTGATCAGTACAAGACCTCCGATGGCTGTGGATACCAGATGGCATCCCAGCCTGTTTTTAATTCCGATCCGCTCTGTAAACATCTGCCCCCATGCAGGAGCCGGGATCAGATCACAGATTGTATACCCCACGGCCATACTGACCACAAAACTCTGTATAAATGCCAGGGAGGTTATGGCGCCGGCTATGGATAAGCCCACATAGGTCAAAACCAGTCCCAGGGCTATGTTGATTAAAAAATTGATGATCCGGCCAAAATGTTGTTTTCCTATCATATGTATTTTCCTCATTTTTTGTTTTATATATGGACTGTAAACGCCTGTATGGATTTGAATCTATTGACCGGGCATTACCCATGATATCCGGCATAAAAACCTTCACTGGAAGCCTGGATCGCCTGCCGGGCTTTTACGGCATCGCCCACCGTCACTGTTTCGCAGATACCCTCCAGTTCATCTTTAAGCGGACAGAATGCCCGGGTTCCGATGGCCAGCACAATGGTATCGCAGGGCAACAGCGTGACGGTATGGCCCTGTTTGACCAGCGCGCCTTCTTCTGTGACGCCTGCCAGGCTGGTCCCGGTCAGGATATCAACGTAACAGCGTCTCAGACAGTCCTTCAGGTCATCGCGGATGCCTGCCTCCATGTCAAGGGCAATCTCATCCCTCATCTCAATGACGGTAACCTTTGATTTGCACTGCATTCCCAGATAAGCAGCTGTCTCAGAGCCCACCATTCCTCCTCCTGCCACCAGGACATTCATGCCGGTGTCGGATTTTCCCAAAAGAACGTCCTCTGCCAGGACCACATTTTTATTGTGGATTCCAGGAACCTGGGGGATAATTGGCTTTGCGCCTGTTGCCAGGATGACCTTATCCGGCTTTGCGGACCTTACCATGTGGGCGGTCAGCTCTGTGTTAAGGTGCAGGTGGATATTGTCATGCTTTTTGATTTTCCGGTACAGCCATGCCGTATAGGTGGCAAATTCTCCTTTGTAGGGGGGATAGGCGGCGGAAATAAACTGTCCTCCCACGGTGCTGTTCTTTTCAAACAGCTCAACCTGGTGCCCTTTGAGTGCGGCTCCCCTGGCTGCTTCCATTCCCGCGATTCCCGCGCCTACAATGAATATTTTTTTGGCAGAGGGCGTTTGGGAGTAATCCAGTTCAAACTCATGGCCCAATTCCGGGTTGACCATACAGTAGATCGGCACGCCCTGGTAGGTGGAAGCCGTGCACCCCTGGAGGCATCCGATACATTGACGGATTTCATTATTGCATCCACTCCTGGCCTTTTTTGGCCAATGGGGGTCTGCCAGGGAAGCGCGTCCCATGGCAACAAAATCCGCCTTGCCTGAGACAATGATATCCTCCGCCATACATGGATCTGAAATGCGCCCTACGGTGATGACAGGAATATGGAGAAAGCTCTTTGCCTCAGCGGCAAAATCAGCGTTCCAACCGTGATGCTGGAAAAAGGAGGCCACTATTCCAAGAGAGGAGCGGACGCCGTACATGCCATTGGACAGGTGGATGGCATCAGCCCCCATTTCCTCCATATCCCGCAGCATTTGGCGGCTTTCGCTCATGCCCCGCCCGCCTTCGGAATTTTCCTGGGCGGAGAATCGGATGATCACCGGATAATCAGGACCTGCCTGTGTTCTGATTTCGCTGAAAACTTCGCGGAGGAAACGCATCCGGTTGTCATAGGTCCCGCCGTATTCATCAATCCTGTGGTTGCAGTTAGGAGACAGGAATTCATGGATCAGATACCCGTGGGCTGCGTGGATCTCCACTCCGTCAAAACCGGCCTTCCTGGCATTTAGGGCGGTTGTTCCAAAGTCCTTCACCAGCTGCCGGATATCCTCCGTTGTCAGTTCACGGGGGATCTCTTTGTTCCAGGGACAGGGAACAGGAGAACATGACACGGGCTGTATCCCGCCGTTGACATGGCGGTTTGCCTGGCGTCCGGCATGATATATCTGACAGAAGATCTTTGAACCATGACGATGGATGGCATCGGTCAGCTTTTGGTGGCTTGGTATCTGCTCCTCCTTCCACAGACCGGCCACGGCCGGATAGCCGGCTGCATGTTCATTGATCCTGTAATCCTCAGTGATGATCAATCCCCAGCCGCCCTTTGCTTTTTCTTCATGATAGCGAATATACTGTTCGGTGGCATTTCCGTCAGGGCACATGTTGGCGACCATGGCCGGGACTACGAGACGGTTAGGAATTTCACAGTTTCCTATGTGATAGGGTGTAAAAATACGTTCTGCTTTCATATGGAATCCTCCTGGTTTAATTGGTGTACTCCCGGAGTCTCCCGGCACTCAGATTTGCGGGGGCGCCGGGGAGACTCCGAGCCTGCACATTGGTTGAAAGGAGTATAAACCTTATGGTTTCTGTTAAGTCAATCCCAATCTTATGGGGAAAATCCAACAAAAAACAATGTGATTTTCTTAACAAAATATGAGTTCTATTGTATACTAAGTCTAACTTATAAAGATCCATGACTGAAAACCCTAGGGTGGGTATCAGGTTTTATTATGCCTCCGGGATTTTGTTTTGGGGAAAGAGGAAGACAATGGAAGAAAAGTACAAGATCGGCACGATCTCTAAATTATTGGGGATACCTATACAGACTCTGCATTATTTTGAGGAGTGTGGGTTTGTAACTCCCAGCAAGGACAGTAAAAGCAATTACAGATATTATGATGCATGGGACGTGAATTTTCTGTTGGACAGCCGTTATCTGCGCTCCTTTGAGTTCTCAAATGCAGAAATAGAGGAGATGATCAACCGGGATGATTTCCAGAAAATGAATGCCAGATTTGCAGACCAGGAGAGAAAACTTTTGAACCTGATCCAGCATTATCAGGATATCTTGGATGAACTGCACAGTGAGAAGGACCGGATCAACAGGCATAAGGACCATTTGGGCAAATTTAAGGCGGACAAAAGTCCCAGGATCTTTTTTGATCCATACCGCCGGAACAATGACTTCACATCCATGGCCAAAGGCGAAGGCGGGCTGCCGGATATTACACAGTGGCTGGACAGTATGCCCATTGCAAGGGCTACCTTTCAAATCCCAGGACATGGACTTGATCCTGGAAAAAAGGAAGGGATCGAGTATATCTGGGGGTTTTCCGTACCCACGGACAGAGTGAGGGACCTTGCCTTGTCCATGGAGGAACATGTTGAATATTGTCCTTCCAGGCAGTGCCTGTATACGGTGTTTAAAGCTTATGGGAGGAATACATTTACCAAATGTCTTTATGAGCAGGTGCTGCAGCCAATATGGGATATGGGGTATGAGATCACGGAATCACTGATCGGGCGGCTGTTGATGCGTATACATGAGGATGGGGTGTTTACCAGGTATTTTGAGGTGTGGGTCCCGGCGGAAAAAATGGAATAGCGGCAGTGCCACGATCCTGCCCTAAGCACCTCTGAGCACACTCTAAAACTTCACATTGAAAAAGTGATGTCACATATGGACTTTCAAACTTTAATATGCTAAAATGAATAAGTATGAGGCTTATATGGCCTGTGCCTTTATATGAGGGGCAATTATTCTAAAAACACATGCGGCCCGGGGGAGCGGGAGTGTTTGAAATTCATTTCCGTCATCTGTATGTCCCGCTTCGCGGTATATTTGGCCCAAGCTCATTTGACGCAGCTCCCTGCGCCGCGTTCATTTGGGCCAGATCTCCCATTAAGCGGGGCGCACAGATGACAAAAGGTAATGTTCAAACATACCCCAGACCGTATGAAACATAAGGAGAGAGAACCAGGACATGAACAAAAAGATTAAAACGGATGCAGTGGACCATTTATTTGATGCCATACTTACGCTTAAAAGTCCGGAGGAGTGTTATAAATTCTTCGAGGACGTATGTACGATCAATGAGCTGCTGTCACTGTCACAGCGCTATGAGGTTGCCAAGATGCTGAGAGAGGGCAAAACGTACTTGGAGATTGCGGACAAGACAGGAGCATCCACAGCAACCATCAGCAGGGTGAACCGGTCCCTGAATTATGGAAGCGATGGATATGACATGGTATTTTCCAGGCTCCAGGTGGACTGTGGAACAGGGGAGCCGGAGAATAAAGAATAGGCAGATGTATTAAAACACGAAACCTTTAGAGCATGAAAAGAACGGATAATCCGCCGGATGAGAGGCTGGAATATCCGTTCTTCTTTTATTGATCTGAATCTATCGTTAAATTGATTCTATCGTTAATTTGCGTCTTATTTCTTACGCTGCGGCGGGTTCTCCTCCCGCAGCTGGTCTGCGATCATCTCGATCATCTGCGTCTTCAGATAGACATCAAAGGACAACTCACATATGAATGAAAAAAGCTGCAGATAATTCTTATCCTCCTCATCCACCGGCACGTCCTGGAAGGTCTTGCGGGAACGGGCGAACTTGGCGGTGACATCCTTCATCAGGTTGCCCATCTCACCCTTTTCCAGGGTAAATACCTCGGTATAAATATCCTCCAGGGACAGGGGCGAATCCTTGCCTGAAAAGTGTCTGGATGTGATGGGGCGGAACAGTTCCTCAATATCATGAAAGGATAGCAGGCTCTTGAAATAATAGATAAATATCAGCATGAGCATGTGGTCCTTGGAATACTTCTTCTTAACGGGCGGAGGGAGCAGGTTGTTCTTGGCATAGTTGTTGATCATGGTCTTGGTCAGAACCTTGTCCTCAGGGTGCCGCCGCATGTCTTTTAAATGGCTTTCCATAAAGGTAGTAACCTGGTCCATATATAAATCAATGTCAGGTATATCTTCCGGCTTAACATGGGACAGGCCTCCCAGATAGGCCAGCAGATCCCGAACGCGTTCTTCATTTGTCTTCATCTGTCAGTCACCTCTGTCTTTAAAATCACATTGCTATATCTATTATATAGTATTCAATACTAGATGACAAGGGGCAAATGTCCTTTATTTTGTAAGGGTTCTGGGAGGTGAAAAATATAAAACCGAATTTTTACACCAATTTTACACCAATTATTTTAAAATTGCAATATTGAGGGAATGAAAAGAGCCGGGCAGCGGAGGGGATGCGCCTGGCGTTAACTCATTTGTTGTCTAAATATTCTTTGAATTGATTAATAATATCATCCGAGGGACTGGAGGAATATTCTGCAAGAGAAGAATCACGTTTATTGGCGGCAGCCTCCGCCCAAAGTCTAAAATCCTCATTAGATATCTTATGGTTTGATAGGTGGGCGTACATCCGCTTGTAAGCCTTTTCGTATTTTAATATGGGATTGTCTTGCACTTTTTTCTTTCTGGCTTTCATTGCTGCAAGTTTCTTGCAGGTGAACTTTTCACCATCTGGAATCCTGTCACAATAATCTGTGCTGTAGTCGCCTTTTAATACAAAATATTTTCCACAGTTTTTGCACTTTTTGATTCTAATATTGTGTTCAATCATTTTATGGGCACCTCTAAAAACTGCCCTGATTTGACGCAAAAACCTTACAGCTTCATACCCTGTTAATACTTGTTTGGTACAATAGATGCATCACCGCGTAGTACCGAACGGTACGCTACGTGATGTGGAAAGGGAGGGTCAAATTTCCCCTATCCGATTGGAATAGACAGGGAGCCCCCGCATCGAAAGATAAAACGGTGTGGAGACTCCTTTTTACATCTTTTGATGAAAATAGACACCAAAAAAGTCAGTATATGTGGTATTATATTTAAGAGAAGATATCGATACAGCAACTGCTATTATGTGTTGGGACAGCACTGTTGGACCACCGGTATAATAAGGGGAGGAGTAATGCATATGTCTGATATATCCGGGGAAACTCTAGCAACTGAAGATTTTGAATATGTTACCCGTATTCGCAGCCAATACGCTTTTTTGTCAAAGCAGCAGAAAAAGATTGCCGATTATATTCTTACACATCCTGATTCGGGTTTGTATTCATCAATTACATTGCTGGCTAAGAAGCTTGATATTTCCACCGCTACCATATCACGTTTCTGCCAGGTACTATCTTATAAGGGATTCAGTGAAATGAAGCTATATATGAATAAAAAAACGCTGTCATCCTCAATTGAGAATAATCTTATAAAAAATAGCGATTCGCTGTCCGTTGTTTTGCAGAAGCTGGCTCTTAGCGCTTGTGATGCCATAAATGATACAATCCGGATCCTGGATCCGGCTACGATCTCAAATGTAGTGGATGAGTTTTTGAATGCAAATATCATTAACTTTTATGGGCAGAGCGGAGGGTATATTTCTGGTTTATATGCTAAGCAGCTTTTACTACGGGTCGGCGTGCTGAGTCAGGCAATTAATGATAATGTGGATATGCAGTTAGCAGCATCCACATTAAAAGCAGGCGATGTAGCGGTAGGGATTGCTTACAGCGGTGAGGTGAGGTCGGTTATAAAAGCAATGGAGACAGCATCAAAAAACGGAGCAACCATTGTTGCAATCACTGCAATTCCTAATTCCAACATGGCAAAATTTGCGGATTATACTCTTTGTTACAGCCCTGATATTCCGGATGACCTTTACTATTTACATCTTGGGAATATATGTGAAATCAGCATTCTGGGTGCAATACAAACCGAAATTTTACGCCGCCCTTCTCAGAATAAATATATCAGTGGTTGCAGGGATGTGATCTTAAAGAGCAGAAAGCGTATCAAATAAATTGGAATATTAGAGAGTGGCAGATATCCGGCCATTTTCCCGCCGTCCTGAATTGCTGCAGAAAATGAATAAAAATTAGTATGGCCTGGGCACTTTAAGTATACCAGGCTGATCTTTTATTAACGTAACGAAAGATGAACTGAACTTTTGCTGTTTTCAGCTTTAAATCAAATAAAATGCAAAAGTTTTCATAATAGGCTTGTAAATAGTGAAAATGCGTGTAGTATAGTTTGATTTGCATTTACTTTTAGCGTGAGGGATTATATAATTTTATTATCAGAGCGCGCTGATAGAGCAAGATGGGAGGTAGAAATAATATGCAGGAAAATCGAAAGGCATCATTTGTTAAGCAGAAGGATTTCTATGTATCCATTGTAATGTTTGTAGTTGCATTTATAGTAAAGATCGAGGCTGATAAGATCAGGATTAGGGAAAGCTGGTTTCTTCCTAATGTATTATTTTGGATTATGTTTATATGTGCCGGTGTGCTGCTGATCCAGACAATCATGGGAAGAACGGGGGATAAGGACAGCGGGGCCATGGGTTTTTCAAAAAGTGAAATGCTGGGAAATCTTTGTATGATACTGTGTTGGATCGTGATGCCATGGCTTGGATTTTATTCGGCAATTTTTCTTCTCATAGTCGCACTCATGTTGATTATGGAATGGAGGAAATCGGTGTCAGGATGGTATTGTGTGAGTATCCTGGTTAAAAGCCTGATAGCCGCGGCAATCCTTTATATCAGTTTTGCTGAATTGTTTCACATGGTAACTCCTGTTGGCCTTTGGATTTAGAAAACAATGGAGATATGATGGAGGTAAAAATATGCTAAGGAAAAGATGGATGATATTGGCGGTTGCTGCAGTGATGGCAACTGGAACTGCCTGTGGGATGAAAGAGAATATGGCAGCGCGGGCAACACAGGAGCAGTCTGACAAGCAGCAGGATACAAAAGAACAGGCGGTAAAGGCACAGACCCCGGAACAGAAAGAGACAGATAGTTATCCGGAAAAAGATGTTACTTTTATCATTCCTTTCTCAGCTGGCGGCGGAACAGATGCATTGATGCGTATGGTTGGTGCAGAGGTGGAGAAAGTGGCGGGCCATGCATTTATTATTAACAACATGCCTGGAAATGGAGGGGCGGTTGGCACGGCAGAGCTGGTAAAGGCTGCTCCGGACGGATATACCATAGCCGGTACTTCAGTTTACGATGTACTGGGATCTGTCTTTCTGGGTGGGGACAGCGTAAAATATACGGAGGCAGATTTTAAATACATCTGCGGCGTGAATGTGGATGGTGAGATATTTATTGCAAACCCATCCACGGGTTTTGAATCCATAGAGGAAATGATTGAGTTTGCTCAGGAACATCCGGGAGAACTGACGGTATCCACATCAGGTGTCACGCACAATCTATTGTTGGGAATTTTAGAGGATCAACTGGGTGTGAAGGTGACAAATATAGCTTATTCAGGCGGAGGTGACAGTTTTAATGCGTTAATGGGAAATCATGTGGATGTAGCTCTCATTGGTAAACGGTTTGCATCTCAAGTGGAGGGGACAGACTTTAGAGTTCTCTGTGTGATGGCGCCGGAAGAAATTGCTTCTCTTCCAGGTGTACCAGCTTTCTGCAACGTATATCCTGAGGTTAAGCTTCCCGTGAGCAGCCGCTTGATTATTGCGCCTAAGGATGTGCCGGAAGATGTGGCAGAAAGGCTGGAATTGCTGATTAAAGAGGCCACTGATACAGAAGAATTCCGGAATAAAATGGCGGAATCCGGCGATTTGTATCAGTTTACGACAGGTGAAGAGGTAGAGGCAGCCCTAACTGAGGCGGGAAAAACACTGAAGGCGGCAGTGGAAAGAAATCCGGCTGTGTTTGGCCTGGAATAATGAAAGTGAGGACAAAGCATGTTTGATCAGCTTTTGGGAGCAGCCATTTCCAGTTTTTCTCCCCAGTGTCTGTTATTTAATATCATTGGAGTGGTTATAGGAATTGTCTTTGGCGCATTTCCAGGATTGAACGGTGTGGTAGGTATTGCATTGTTGATGCCATTGACTTATGGGACAGACCCTGTGGTAGGTATTACCATGCTGGCTGGAATTTATATGGGGGCAACGTATGGTGGTTCAATTTCTGCGATATTGTTAAATTGTCCCGGAGCGGCCGAGGCTGCCTGTACGGCAATAAATGGAAATCTGATGGCTAAATCGGGAAGGGCTAAAGAAGCACTTTTATATTCTGTAATTTCGAGTGGGATTGGAGGATTTTGGGGTTGTATCATTTTGATATTTTTCACACCGGTTTTAGCCTCATTTGCCCTAAAGTTCGGGCCTCCGGAGATGTTTCTTGTATGCCTTGGGGGACTTTCCATTGTAGGAAGCTTGATGGGATCATCTATGGCAAAAGGGTTTTTTGCAGTGGCTGTCGGTGTCTTGTTTTCCATTGTCGGAGTCGACAATTTAAGTGGAAATTATCGATTTACAATGGATTCCCTTCAGCTTTCTGCAGGTCTTAATTTGGTCCCAATGGTGGTAGGTCTGTTCGCGGTATCTGAAATGCTCTCATTGATGGACAAAACAGACGACAGCAGTGGACTTGTTAAGGTGAATTCTCAGGATATCCATCAGAAGCATATCTGGTGGGTGATTCTGATAAAGGAATGGTGGCTTACTTTAAAGTCGGCGGCTATTGGAATATTGATTGGCGTATTGCCTGGAACAGGCGGTGCAATTGCTTCGTTTGTGGCATATGGCGAGGCTAGGAGGACTTATGGCAGCAATCATGATTTTGGGAAAAACATGGGAGATGAACGAGGGATTATTGCTCCTGAGGTAGCCAATAATGCCGCAGTGGGTGGGAGCCTGGTTCCATTATTGGCGTTAGGAATACCGGGAAGCTCTTCCTCCGCGCTTTTATATGGGGCATTGACGGTTCACGGAATTATTCCGGGGCCCAAGCTGTTTTCAGAACATGGCGTGCTGGCATATGCGCTGATGTTTTCATTGATCATCAGTATGTTGGTGATGGTGTTGGTAGGCGTTAACTTTTCTAACCTTTTTTCTAAGATATTGCTTGTAAAGACAAAATATATTGTGCCTGTGGTTATGGCTTTGTGCCTGATCGGTTCCTATAGTGCTAGAAATAGCCTATTTGATGTGGCGGTATGTGTTGTTTTTGGCATGGCGGGACTGTGGATGAAACGGGCGGATATACCACTGGCTCCTGTACTGATCAGTTTTATACTAGGACAGATGCTGGAAGAAAACTTTCGCAGATCCCTTTTAATAGCTAATGCCAAGAATATGGGAGTATTACGATATGTATTTGTTCGTCCCATATCTATTGCCCTGGTAATTATAGTAGCAGGATTGATTTTTGCAGATTTAAAAATAGCCCTGAGAAAGAATAATGCAGAAGATTAAGGAGCTTTATTCCATATGAAGATAGTTGATATTAAAACAATTTTAACCTGCCCTGGACAAAATTATCTGTTTATTAAGGTCATCACAGATGATCCCGACATTTATGGGATTGGGGATGCATCCCTAAATGGGAGAGAAAAGGCTGTTTCAGATTTAACGGACGAATATCTAAAGCCTATGCTGATTGGAATGGATCCGGACAATATAGAGGAAATCTGGCAGCTGATCTACCGTGGCACATACTGGCGGGGCGGCAATATTATAATGGGTGCGCTGTGCGGGATCGATATGGCCTTGTGGGATATTAAAGGAAAAAGAGCGGGACTTCCCCTATATTCCCTGTTGGGAGGAAGGGTGAGAAATAAGGTACTTTGTTATTCCCATGTATTAGGTGAGACAAATCAGGATAAAGTAGAACAGGCAGCAGAGTTTGTGAAAAAACGTGGCCTGAGGGTGATACGCCTGCGCGCAGGGCTGTCGGCCGCAAACGGTACCCTGAACAGCACAGAGGCGCAGAATGCTCCCAAGATAGAGAAATGGGATCCGGAGTTCTATGCAGATGAAATGATTGAATACTTTGCAAATATCCGTAAGGTGGTAGGGCCAAAGGTGGGAATTATTTTTGATTTGCATGAGAGATTCAGCCCAGAGAGGGCAATCTACATAATGCGGAAGCTGGAGAAATATAACCCATTTTTTATTGAAGATCCTATTGCTCCGGACTGCACGGAGAGCCTTAAGTCTGTTCGGTCCCATACCAATGTGCCTATTGCGTTTGGTGAACTTTACAAAAGCCGCTGGGAGTGCCTTCCTGGAATTACGAACCGATGGCTTGATTTTATCAGGTGTGATCTGATCAGAATAGGTGGAATTACGGAGGCACGTAAGATTGGAGCGATAGCGGAAACTTACGATGTTAAAACTGCCTGGCATGGACCTAATGATGTCTCACCAGTCACCCATGCGGTAAACTGGCATTTGAATGTGTCGGCCTATAATTTTGGTATTCAGGAAGATGGCACGGTAGATGACAAAATTAATAAAGTGATCAAAGGCGGACCTGTTTACAGGGACGGATATCTGACGATGGAAGATACCCCGGGGATTGGCTGTGATATTGATGAGGAGGCGGCAAAAATGTATCCTTACCGCAGGGCATATATTCCGGTTTGCAGAAGACCGGAGGATGGCAGTTTATGCGACTGGTGACCAGAATTTGAACTGTACTTGAATAACATTAAAAAATAGTAAAAATCACAGGATGCAAGCCTAAGGCCGCGTATCATGATATATAGCTATAGGGTAAGCGTCAAATCAGGGCAGTTTTTAGAGGTACCCTTAAGATCAATGATTTATAATTATTTTTTTCTTTATAGGAAATTTCGATTTTCGCCGAGTTATTGAATGAAAATAGCCCGCCATAAGGCGGGCACAGACTGTAGACAACTAGCCTCCTAATAGGAGGCGGTTGTCTTTTTTCTTTCACTCAGGATTTCGATGTAGTATAATAGTACTATACGAAAGTGA
>NZ_JBEPLZ010000035.1:0-40447 GCF_040545455.1 Enterocloster citroniae
GCAGGCAGACTTTTCAGTGCGCCTTCCGGGCGCAAGCAGGTAACAGCCCCTTATAGGGGCAGAACAAGCCACCGGCTAAGCCGGTGGTCTTGACTTTGGAATAGAATAACCCGGTTTACCGCTTCCCCGCGCAATATTCCCGTATGATCTCCATGTAATCCCTTGCATGCTGAGGCAGATACCGTCCCTTTGGATAAGCCGCGATGGTGGTTGTGACAATGGGGCTTTTTCCAATGGACAGGCAGAGGGACGGATGGCTGCCATGGGAAGCGGCCATGTGATAGTAGCTTTCCGGCGCAAATGCAATCCCAAGTCCTTCCATGGCCAGTTTGATGGACATCTCGCTGTTGCGTGTGTGCAAAAGTACGGGAGGATCCATATTGTAATCCTCAAACAGTTTAAGGGCAATGCCGCCCGTGTTCTGGTCCGGATAAAGGAGGATAAAATTTTCCCCGGAAAACAGGTTTAAATCGATCCAGGGATGCTTAAAGCCAGGTTTATCCACTGCTCTGGACACAAGTGGATGTCCCGCTGATAAAATTAATACAATTTCTTCCCTTTGCATGACCTCATAGTCCAATAATTTGGGGAATACATGGACATTATAAAAGGTGAGGTCAATGGAATGGTCTTTTAAGCTTGTCTCGGCTATGAAGTTAACCGCTTCCATCACATTGATGGTCACATGGGGGTAGAGGTTGTGGAATTCCATTAGGGTGGGCTGGATGAGGGTGCTTCCCATCATGATTGGGATGGCAATATTGAGGCGGCCGTATTTCCTGTGGCTGATATCCTCGTATTCCCGGTTCCACTGCTCCCCGTAAGCAGCAATCTGCTCCGCGTAGTGGAGATAGCGTTCGCCCATATAGGTTGGGGTATAGCAGTTGTCCATGCGGTAAAAGAGCGGCCCGCCCAGCTGGTTTTCCAGGTTTTTAAGATACTTGCTTAAGGAGGGCTGGGAAATGAACAGGGATTCGGCGGCCTTGCCGATGCTCCCCTGTCTGGCAATGGCCAGGATGTAGCGTGCTTCTTTTAAATCCATAAAATTCCTCCTGACAGGGCATTACTTTTATGATACGGAAATGATTTGTAAAAAAACAGGTGAATATAGCTTTACTGCATAAAAAATATAGAATTTATATATTTGACGTATATTATATTACTTTTTATAATAAACGTAAAGCCTAAAATAAGCAACCTTAATAAATCTTTTGATTCAGCATGGAGTGTGAAAATCATGAAAAAGAGCAGTGCATTAATCATGCTGGTACCTGGCCTTGTGATCCTGCTGGTGTGCCTTGCCATCCCCTTACTGCGGGTTTTGGCGCCAAGTATTTTTTCGGGAGATTATCCCTTCAGCTTTTACGTGGACTTTTTTAAGGACGGGTATTATCTGAAAATATTCCTGCGCACGGTTAAGATCGCCGTGATCACAACCGCTGTCTGTATGCTGGGAGGGATTCCCACCGCTTACTTTATCAGCCGGTGTCAGAAAAAGTACAGGGGACTTCTTTTGGCAGCTTCCATTTTTCCAATGATGACCAACTCCGTTATCAGGAGTTTTGCGTGGATCAATATCCTTGGAAGCAATGGAATTGTGAATAAGTTTCTTTTAGCCGCGGGTTTTGTGGATAAACCTGCCAAGCTGCTGTACACGGACTTTGCCATTATCATTGGATCCATTTACCTGTTTCTGCCCTTGATGATCGTCACGGTCACAGGCGTGATGGAGAATATTGATGACGATATGATGGAGGCGGCCCAGAGTCTGGGCGCCGCCAGGATGGAAGCGTTTATGAAGGTGATCTTCCCCATGAGCCTTCCGGGGATCATTGTGGGCGGAATCCTGGTGTTTACAGGTACTTTGACCGCTTATACCACGCCTCAGCTTCTTGGAGGCAACAGCAACATGGTGATGGCCACACTGATCTACCAGAGGGCCATGTCCGTGGGTGACTGGACCGGGGCATCGGTGATTGCATTTATCATGATCGTGATCACGCTGGCTGTGATCAAGGGATTTAATGCCCTGGCCGCCAGACTGGACAGGAGGGGAGAGAATTATGCATAAGAATAAGCTGCTAACCGCATATGCGGTCCTGGTGTTTGCCTTTTTGGGACTGCCGCTGCTCATTATCACGGTCACGGCATTTGGAGGCGGCAGCGCCATTACATTTCCCATTGAATCATTTTCCTTAAAATGGTTTGCCAATGTGTTTGCACTGAAATCCTTTCGCAGATCCTTTCTCACCAGCCTGGAGGTGGCCCTGCTGGCAACCCTGATCGCTCTGCTGGTAGGGATACCGGCGGCCTATGCTCTGGCGCGCTCCCAGGTGAAGGGAAAGCAGATGCTGAAATCCATCTTCCTGTCCCCCACCATTGTACCCGGCATTGTCATTGGCTTTATTTTGTACCAGTTTTTGATTCTTACACTGAGGATCCCGGTGTTTGTAAGCCTTTTGGCCGGCCATTTTATGGTAACCCTTCCCTATGTGATCCGTGTGGTGGGATCCTCCATGGAACAATTTGATTTTTCCATTGAGGAGGCGGCCTGGAGTCTGGGATGCCCCAAACGTTCCGCATTTTTTAAGGTGGTGCTTCCCAATGTGACATCCGGGATATCCTCCGCCTTTATGCTGGCATTTATCAATTCCTTTAACAATATTCCTGTATCCATGTTCCTGTCAGGGCCGGGAGTCAGCACCTTTCCCTCCACCCTTATGAACTACATTGAGTACAATTATGATCCCACTGTTTCAGCTGTTTCCGTGCTTCTCATGGCAGCGACCGTGATCATAATGGTGATCGTTGACAGAACCCTGGGCATTGCTGCCCTGGCTAAATAGGAGGAGGATAACAATGGCATTTATGACCCTGAACCAGATTGATGTTAGTTATGATAAAAAGAGACAGATTTTAAAGGGACTTGATCTAAAGGTGGAAAAGGGAGAACTGGTTTCCCTGTTGGGGCCCAGCGGCTGCGGTAAGTCCACCACGCTGAGAGTGGTGGCGGGATTCATCGATCCCCAGGGCGGTACATTCAGCCTGGATGGGGAGGATATGACAAAGGTTCCCGTGCACAGGAGGAATTTTGGCCTGGTATTCCAAAGCTATGCCCTGTTTCCCCACCTGAGCGTGTATGACAATGTGGCATTCGGGCTGCGCACCAGGAAAATGGACAAGGCAGTGATCGATACAAAGGTTAAGGATATACTGGAGGTCTGCGGGCTTACTGAATTTGCCCAGAGGTTTCCAAAGCAGATGTCAGGCGGACAGCGCCAGAGGGTAGCTCTGGCAAGGGCGCTTGTAATCGAGCCGAAGCTGCTGCTTTTAGATGAGCCTTTAAGCAATCTGGACGCCAAGCTAAGGATCAGCATGAGGGTGGAGATCAAGCGCCTTCAGAAAAAGCTGGGCATCACCACCCTGTTTGTGACTCATGACCAGGAGGAGTGTTTTTCCATCTCTGACAAGGTGGCTGTGATGAACAACGGTATGATTGAGCAGTACGATTCTCCCGAGAATATCTATACAAGGCCTGCAACGGAATTTGTGGCAAGGTTTATCGGCTTTGAGAATTTCCTTGAACTGGAGCGCAGCGGGGACCATGAGTACCGGGCAAGGGACAACAGCAGGTTCCAGGTGGACATGGAGTGGGATGGACCGGACTTTGCCGGAACCATCAGGCCGGATGATATACGTCTGGCAGAACCTGGACAGCAGGAGAATGTGCTGACCGGCACAGTGGGTGTCAGGACCTTTTTGGGCAAGAGTTATCAGTATGAGGTAAATACGGCCTCAGGAGTACTAAAGGTGAATATGGATACCTCCCATGTGTTCAGGGAGGGGGAAGAGCTGAGGCTGTATCTTCCAAAGGACAAGCTGGTATTGGTTGGCCGGTAAATGACCGGCGGTTTTAAAGCAAATCTATGAATAAACCTCCCACAGGGGGAAGAAAGAGGAGATTATGATGAAAAAGACAATTGCAATGGTACTTTGCGCGGCAATGACACTGACAGCCTGCGGCGGTTCAGCTTCAGGGGATGGCAAGACAGATGAGGGCGGTCGGCAGAAACTGGTGCTTTCCACCTACGGGCTGAGCGAGGACATTTCCGCAGAGGAGGTATACGCGCCCTTTGAGCAGGAGTTTAACTGTGAGATCGTCACTGAGACAGGGGGCACCAATGACCGCTATACCAAACTGGCTGCCGACAGTCAGTCCAGTATTGATGTGATCGAGCTCTCCCAGGCCATGACGGCAAAGGGGATTGAGGAGGGATTGTTTGAGGACATTGACTTAAGTAAGATTGAGAACGCAAAGGATATGATCACAGCCGCCAAGACCATGGCAGAGGCAGGGCAGGGCGTTGCCTACACCATTAACAGTATTGGTATCATGTATGATCCCAATGCAGTAGACTTTGAGATCAAGAGCTTTGACGATCTGTGGGATGAAAGGCTCCAGGGCATGGTATCCATTCCGGAGATCACCACTACCTTTGGACCGGCCATGGTTTATATGGCAAGCGATCATGCGGGGGCAGACATTAAGAGTGACCAGGCAGAGGCGGCGTTTCAGGCCCTGGAACAGCTGAAGCCAAACCTGGTAAAGACTTACACCAAGTCTTCCGACCTGATCAATATGTTTACCTCAGGTGAGGTGGCGGTGGCTGTTGTGGGGGATTTCGGCGTGCCCACCATCCAGGCCGCAAATCCTGATCTGGTTTATATGACGCCTGATACCACATACGCCAACTTTAACACCATCAGCATTACAAAGAACTGTAAGAATAAAGAACTGGCCTATGAGTACCTGAACTACCGCTTAAGCCCGCAGCTTCAGGCCAAGACAGGCAAAGCCCTGAATGAGGCGCCTACCAACAGCAAAGTGGAATTCACTGAGGAGGAATCAAAGAACATGACCTACGGTGAAAATGCGGCCAATGCCAAGGTTCTGGACTACTCCTTTGTAAATCCGCAGTTAAATGCCTGGATCGACCAGTGGAACAGGATCATCAACAATTAGATCCCTGGAGAGAATTTATGAAAATTGATTTCGTGGTAAAAGATGCCTTGGTCTTTATGACTTACAGGCAGTGTTTTGAAAAAAGGGATGTAGCAGTTGCAGGGGAAAGGTTTTTTGAGGTTTCCCCTGCGCTTTGCTATCCGGGAGCAAAGGTCATAGACGGCAGGGGCAGATATATGATCCCAGGCCTTATTGACATCCATATGCATATTGAAAGCTCCATGACCTATCCGGCTGAGTTTTCCCGCATCACCCTGCCTTATGGCGTGACCACTGTGGTGGCGGATGCCCATGAGATCGCCAATGTGTTCGGCATGGCGGGGATCGAATGGTTTATGGGGCAGAAAACAGATCAGGACATATTTTATGCCATTCCATCAAGCGTGCCCGCCACCAACGAAAGGCTGGAAACCTCAGGGGCAAGGATTGGGGAAAAAGAGACAAAGGTCCTGGCTGAAAATAACAGAGTGCTATGCCTTGGTGAGGTTATGAATTTTAAGGATCTGACGTCCCAGGATGATACACTGATCAAACGGCTGGTAAGGATATGCAGGGATGGTTCCCAAACCGGGAAAACATCTGGAAAAGGGAGCGGCCCCAGGTCCGGAATGCGGATTGAAGGCCATTGTCCAAGGATTACCGGCACTGATCTTTGCCGGTTTATCTATGAGGGGGTGGATGCGGACCACACCCAGCAGACACCGGAGTCGGTTCTGGAAAAAACAGATATGGGCATGTTCATGGAACTCCAGTACAAGTCCCTGACACGGGAGGTTGTAGAGACCGTGAACAGATTCGGGTTATATGAAAATGTTGCCCTGATCACGGACGACACCATGCCGGACCAGCTTTTAAAAGGGCAGCTGAACAGGATCCTAAGCCATGCTGTCAAAATGGGTATGCCGGTGGAAAAGGCAATCTACTGCGCCACTCTGACCCCGGCCAGAAGAATGCATCTGGATGACAGGGGAATGATCGCGCCGGGGAAGCTGGCTGATTTTGTGCTGCTGGATGATCTGGAAGATTTTCAGCCAAGGGCTGTATATAAAAACGGAACATGCGTGTACGGAAAAGAACAGGTCGCTGAGGCAGATGATGGCCGGGCGGGGAATACCATTGTACCTGAAGCATTTTATCATTCAGTGAAATGTTCCATGGCCAGGGAGGAGGATTTCTTTCTGAAAGCAGCCCGGCCCTGTCATAGGGTCAGGGTAAATGTAATGAAGATCCAGGCCTTTGGGACCGCTACATCCAGGGTCATAAGGGAGCTGGAGGTAAAAGACGGCATCCTGTGCTGGAAGGAAGCAGGTCTGTCCCTGGCCGTGATCTTTGAACGGTATGGGAAGAACGGGAATATATCCTACGGACTGGTGGAAGGGGCCTTAAAAAGGCCTGGAGCCATTGCCACAACATGGTCCCATGACAGCCACAACCTTTTGGTGCTGGGAACCTGTGAAAAGGACATGGCCGTGGCACAGAACAGGGTGGTAACACTCCAGGGCGGTTATGTGGCGGCTGAGGGCGGTAAGGTGACGGCCCAGGCCCTGCTTCCTGTCGGGGGGATCATATATGACGGGCCGGTGGAGGAACTGGCCCGTGATCTGGCAGGGGTGAGAAGGGCAATGAGACGGCTGGGGTATGAGAACAACAATGAGATCATGTCCATGTCCACCTTGGCTCTGCCTGTGTCGCCGCAGCTGAAGCTGACGGATTACGGACTTTTGGATGTGAGAAGCCAGGAGCAGCTTCCTCTTATTGAGGACTATATGGATTAGGGGAGTTTTGTTATGAAAACAATGATCAAAAATGGCATCATAGTGACAATGAACAGCAGAATGGATGTGTACCCGGATGGATATTTGATCATGGAGGATGACCGGATATCAGAGGTGGGTCCCATGACAGGGTATGATGCATATAGAGACAGGCAGGGGATGATGGTCATAGATGCAGGCCATGCCATTGTAATGCCCGGCATGGTCAATACACACTGTCATATGGGAATGATCCCCTTTAGAGGGCTGGGAGATGACTGCAGAGACAGGCTCAGGGTCTTTCTCCTGCCCATGGAGTTTAAGGCCATGGACAGGGAGCTGGTCCGGCTTTCAAGCAGGTTTGCGGTGTGCGAACTTCTTTTAAGCGGTGTGACCACGGTCATGGACATGTATTATTTTGAGGATGCAGTGGCAGATGTTATGGATGAGATGGGCATCAGGGGAATTGCAGGGGAAACGGTGATGGAGGATGCCACCTGTGATGCGGGAACGCCCCGGGAGTCCATTGCGCGGGGGGAAGAACTGATCAGGAGATATAGGAACCATCCACGGATTATGGGTTGCATCTCACCCCATGGCACAACAACCTGCAGCAGCAGTACTCTTCAGAAGATACATGAGCTGGATCAGGAATATGGGGTTCCATTTACCCTCCATGTGGCTGAGATGGATTATGAGATGTCCTATCTCAGGGAACAGTTTGGATGTACCCCGGTAGAATATCTGGACCGGCTGGGAGTGCTGGATCCCCTCACCGTATGTGCCCACAGCATCCGGGTATCACAGCAGGATATCAGTCTTATGGGCAGCGCAGGCAGCGGTGCAGCCCACTGCATCGGCTCCAACACCAAGGCGGCCAAAGGCGTTGCACCGGTAAGTTCCATGCTGGATCAGGGGATAGCCGTAGGGCTGGGCACCGATGGTCCTGCCAGCGGCAATACGCTGGATCTGTTTACACAGATGAGGTTTTGTGCTAATTTCCATAAGAATGAATTAAAAGACAGAAGCGCCTTTCCCGCAAAGGATATAGTCTCTATGGCGACCATATGGGGGGCCAATGCTTTGGGGCTGGGGGAGGTGACCGGATCCCTGGAGCCGGGAAAGGCAGCGGATATCACGGTGGTGGAAACAGATTCCCCCAACATGTTTCCCGTATATGACCCTTATGCGGCCCTTGTGTACAGCGCACGGGCAGATAATGTAAGGGATGTGTATGTGGCGGGCAGCTGCCTGGTAAGAGATAAAAGACCGGTGCTTTGTAATATGGGGGAGATACGGGAAGAACTGCGGCAGAAAATGAACCGTACGCCTTTTGGGGAAATTATCCACCATAGAAAGCAAGCCCCCCGCCCCCAATATTAAAGGCGCTGATAAAATATATCACAATAAGGTGTTGACATGCATGTGCAAATGCATTACTATATGGAAGGTAACATCTTTTACAATTAAAAAGTTCGTAAATAAATATATATCCCTTATTCAGAGTGATGGAGGTACAAAGGACCTGTGAAGTCACGGCAACCCCGGTTGAGTATGTCAGAGTTTGTCTGATGGCATGCAAAAGGGCCGGAAGGTGCCAGCCTGAGCGAGGAGCGTGCGCATTGCGCAAGCTTAATCGAGCAATAAGAGGATTTGAAGATTTAATGATATTTTCAAGTCCGCAATTGCTGCGGACTTTATTTTTTGTAATTTTCCGATCATCGGGAGAAATGTTGCAAAACCTATTAATATTTGTTTGAATGAAAAGGAGAAACGATTATTATGGAAAGACGACTTTTTACATCTGAATCCGTGACCGAAGGACATCCGGATAAAATGTGCGATGCCATCTCAGACGCGATCCTGGACGCGCTGATGGCCCAGGATCCCATGAGCCGTGTGGCATGTGAGACAGCTACCACAACCGGCCTGGTGCTGGTCATGGGAGAGATCACAACCAATGCATATGTGGATATCCAGAAGATTGTCCGTGAGACAGTCAGGGAGATTGGATATGACCGTGCAAAATACGGATTTGACTGCGACACCTGCGGCGTGATCACTGCCATTGATGAGCAGTCACAGGATATTGCACTTGGGGTGAATAAGGCCTTGGAAGCAAAGGAGAACAGGATGTCTGATGAGGAGCTGGATGCCATTGGTGCAGGCGACCAGGGCATGATGTTTGGTTTTGCCACCAATGAGACGGAAGAGTACATGCCATATGCCATTTCCCTGGCACACAAGCTGACCAAACGCCTGACCGAGGTGAGAAAGAACGGCACTCTCAGCTATCTCCGCCCGGACGGAAAGTCCCAGGTTACGGTGGAGTATGATGAGAATGATAAGCCGGTGCGCCTGGATGCAGTGGTGCTTTCCACCCAGCATGACGAGAGTATTACCCAGGAGCAGATCCACGCAGATGTAAAGAAATACATTTTTGACCAGATCCTTCCCCAGGATATGGTGGATGAGAATACCAAGTTTTTCATCAATCCCACCGGACGTTTTGTGATCGGCGGCCCGCAGGGAGACAGCGGCCTTACCGGACGTAAGATCATTGTAGATACTTACGGCGGATACGCACGCCACGGCGGCGGCGCGTTTTCCGGCAAGGATTGTACTAAGGTGGACCGTTCCGCAGCCTATGCGGCCCGGTATGTGGCCAAGAATATCGTGGCAGCCGGACTGGCCGACAAGTGTGAGATCCAGCTGTCCTATGCCATTGGTGTGGCACATCCAACCTCTGTTATGGTGGATACTTACGGAACAGGAAAACTGGGAAATGAGAAGCTGGTGGAGATCATCCGCTCCAACTTTGACCTGCGTCCGGCCGGCATTATTAAGATGCTGGATCTGCGCCGTCCGATCTACAAGCAGACCGCTGCTTACGGACATTTTGGACGTAATGACCTGGATCTGCCGTGGGAGAAGCTGGATAAGGTTGAGCTGCTGAGATCTTATCTGTAAACAGTGGGATTGAATAATACTGGATAGGTATAAACGAGATAAGGAGGCATTGCACCAATAGAGTGTAATGCCTCCTTCGGTTATGTATTTATTCCTGTTATTGTCTTTATAAAATGATTCTGTGGGTGAGAAAGTCAGAGGGTGAGGGAACGGGCAATCCGCTTTTTGTATTCGCCCGGCGGAATGCCCTCCTTTTCTTTGAAAACGCGGCTGAAGTAGTGGACGGACTTAAAGCCGGTGTACTCGGCAATCTGGGTGATGGAGAGCTGAGAAAAGCACAGCAGCTCCCGGGCCCGGGCCAGACGGCGGTTCCCTATGTACTCAATAGTGGACTGATGGAACGTCTTCTTAAAAAGGCTGTTGAGCTGGCGTGCATTTATGCGGCAGGCTTCACACAGTATGTCCGAGGATAAGTCCTCACTTAGATGACGATCAATGTATAAACAGGCTTCGGACAAGGGTCCTTCGGGCTGTCTGGATATCCTTGGGAAGTGGGAATCAGTTTGACATTCCCGATATGCGGCTGCAGCCAGGGGAATCAGAAGCTGCTCCAGATACAGGGAACACAGGTCTTCATATATGGGCCGCTTAAGGATGCATTCATGCAGAATTTCCATTAACAGGCTGCGATTCTCGGCGGAAAAAGGAAGGAGCCTGGGCAGCAGCGTAAACTCCCTGTCCATGTCAGGGGAGGCACAAGTAAAGGTTATATGAAGAATTGTCAGGGAGGAGCGGCTTGCTGGGGTTGGTATAGCCACCTCCAAGGAGGGAAAAAGGAATAGGCTGTCCCTGGAGCAGGTATAGCTGCTGCTGTCCACAATCAGAACACCGCTGCCATCAAATACATAAAACAGGTGGAATTGACGTTGCATAGCCATGGGCAGAAGCGGCTTGTCCAGAAAATCATAGCCTACCAGGCGGATGTCCTGTATCATGGCTGCTCCTTTCCGTAGTTATCCTGCATGATATTCTTGGCATAATTGACTCCGCCTTCAATGTGGGCGTTCATCAGGCCTGCGGCACTGATACTGTCGTGTTTGGCAATGGCCTCATAAATCTTGCGGTGAAAGATCACAGAGTGTTCCAGTGCGTTTAATGGTGTGATCCCCATGCTGATGGAACCCTCCACCAGGTCGCTCAACAGCTCCTGGATGGTGATCAAAATCTGGTTATGGGTGCATTTGGCAACTGCATAGTGAAACTGCACATCCAACTCGTTATACTGCCGGAGTTTTCCCGTGCGTGCAGTCTCCGCCATCTTGGACAAGGGCAGCTTTACCTGGGCCAGGTCCTCGGGGGTGGCATTTAATGCAGCCAATTCCGCGGATTTGCACTCAATGATCTGGCGTATCTCAAAAATGTCCTTTAGGCTGTTGTTGTCCATGGACAGCATGGGAAGCAGTGTTTTTATGTAGGCATTGGGGGTGATCTCACGCACAAAGGTTCCGGCGCCCTGGCGCACATCCACAATACCCATGATATCCAGCTTGTGCATCGCCTCCCGGACAGTGATGCGGCTGACTCCAAACTGGGCTGCCAGCTCAGCCTCCACTGGAAGTTTTTCGCCCGGACGGTACTGTTTCCCGGTAATCATGGAGCGAAGCTGATCCGCCACCTGATCGGAAAGTTTTGTGCGCTGAACAACCATACAAACACCTCCTGCAGACATTATCTATGCGCTTTTATTCATATGATGATTATATCATATTAAGTTATATTTTTCAAATATTACATAAAATATGGGAAAATATGATTAAAAAATATACAACTTATAGAAAATATATTCTAAACATGTAAAAAACTGACCTAAAAAATGTAAATACAATGAAAGGGAAACCCTGTATAATAAAGTCATTAAAAATGATGGGAGGAAGTAACCTATGAGAAAACTAAAGAAATGTGTTTCTGTGATACTTTCCGTAGCCATGCTGTCCGCTCTGGGCGGTTGTTCTTCCGGAAATCCGGCTCCGGCCGATACGGCAGCGCCTGCCAATGGAGCGCAGTCAAACAGCGGGAATGATGCGGGTACTGAAGCACCAAAGGCAGGGGATGGCACGACCATTACCTATGTCACCCTGGGGGATACGGGTATGGAACTTCTGAAGGAGGCCGCCGAAGCGTTTAAAAGCGAGACCGGCATTGAGGTAAAGCTGGAGAGTTGGGCTTACAGTGATGCGTACCAGAAAATACTGACCTTGGCAGAGGGAGGCAATATGCCGGATGCCATGTATGGCTTTTCTTCCTGGACTCAGCAGTTTCGGGAGGCTGGATACACGGTAGCTATTAACGACTTGATCAGCAAGGAACTCTATGATGACTTTTCACCGGCAGCCTTGGAGGTGTGTTCTGTGGGTGATGAACTTTGGGCCATGCCGTCATACATGTCCATCCGCGGAATGCTGTTTAACAAAAACAGAATGGAAGAATCCGGCATTGAAAAGATTCCGACTACCTGGGAGGAATTTCTGGCGGACGGGGAAAAGCTGACCGATCCCTCCTCAGGCAAATACGCATACACCATGGTGGCAGGGCATCCTAAAAATACGCTGGACTGCTTCCTTCCCATTCTCTGGGCTTATGATGCAGATGTGATGAATGCAGATGGAACCGCAAATGGATTTAACAATGAAAATGGGATAGCGGCGCTGCAAATGTATGTGGACCTTGCAAAATACGCTGTTCCGGACTATGGACAGGCGGATATCAACAGTACCCAAAACAACTTTACAACACAGATAGCAGCGGCTTATTTCCACAATGCCCAGGGGTTGGCAGCCCTTAAGGAGGCTGGTGAGGATTACAGCTGGGCTGAGATTACAGAGCCGTTGGCAGGACCTTCCGGTTCCAGGTATTCTCTGGGTGTCATGGACATAGACCTGGTGTTTAATACCGGTAACCAGGAGGCGGCGGCAAAATGGCTGGAATTCTGGCATACTGCTAAGTACCAGGGACAGGTGATCAATCAGTCCGGTTTTGTTCCCAACCAGCAGAGTTACTTTAAGGAGATTCCGGAGTTTACGGATCCTGCCAATGTGATGGTAGCCCCATTTGCAGCAATGGAGTCCATGGCAAAATTTAAGCCGTCTATCACATGCTGGGAAGAGGTACAAAAGGCCATGGCGGATGCGGTTACCAAAGCTGTTATGGGAGAGATCAGCCCGGCACAGGCTATGGAACTGGCCGGCGATCAGGTGGATGAATTACTGGCAAAACAATGACAATAGAATCAGCGGGCGGTTTCCTTCCCCGTCCGCTTTTTTAGATGAGGGAGATGGACAATGAATGGTTTCTCGAAAAAGGAAAAGCACGACAGGGCGGTTAATCTATTATACGTTCTTCCCATGCTCGCGATTTTTCTCCTGTTTATTCTGTACCCAATCACACAGGTATTTTACATGTCTTTTTTTGAGCGGAAGGTAAATGGAAGCATGATCTTTGTAGGTCTGCAGAACTTTGCGGACCTGTTTGCCAACCCGGATACACCGCGCATGTTTAAGAATACATTTTTGTGGGTATTTGTAGGGGTGGCATTCAAACTGCTTCTGGGACTTTTCATGGCCCTGATTCTGTACAAAAAATTCTTGGGTAAAAAAATGATGACAGCGATCATGCTGATCCCCTACGCAATGCCAGCAGCGGTTTCCTGCATGATTTGGCGTCTGATGTATAATCCCATGTTCGGACATATTACTCAGTTCTTAATGGACACGCACATTCTGGGATTGCCCATGGACTTTCTGGGAAACTCAAAGACATCGCTGATTGCAGTAATGATCGTCAACATCTGGGCAGTAGCGCCCTTCTGCGCCCTTAATATCCTGTCCACTATGTATTCGATCCCCTCCTATATCTACGAGGCGGCCAGAATAGACGGGGCAAACGGCAGACAGCAGTTTTTTTCAATTACACTGCCGCTGATCACTTCTTCGGTGCGGACATTGGGACTGCTCATTGGGATCTGGGCGTTTAACACCTTTGATGTCATTTATATGATGACCCAGGGCGGCCCGGCCAATTCATCTTCCATAATGGTGAATTTTATATATCAGAATGCGTTCCAATTTAATAACCGGGGCTATTCAGCAGCAATCAGCGTGGTCAGCTTTTTGATCCTGTCTGTATTTGCAGTGCTCTATGTAAATTCCAAAGGGGAGGATACGCGGTATGAATAAATACAGAACTAAAAAAAATATCAAAAAGCTTCTGTTTGTCCTGCTGGTGCTCTTAATTATCGTGGTTCTGATGTTCCCGGTGGCAGCCATGATCTCCGTGTCTTTAAAAAAGGCCAATGATGTGTTTACCATGCCTGTAACCTGGATCCCCAAGACCTTTGCCTTTGAGAATTATGTGCAGGTATTTGAGAAAATGCATATTTTAAACGGCTTCAAGGCAAGCCTGATCATTACCGGCCTGACGATCTCCCTGATCATGGTAATCGCCATACCGGCATCCTATGCATTTTCATGCTTGGATTTTTACTTCAAAAAGCAGATATATTATCTGGTCCTGGTAAGCCAGATGTTTGCACCGGTCATTGTCATCATTCCTCTGTACACCATGATGAACAGGCTGGGATTGATCGACAGCTGGTTCAGCCTGGTACTTATGAACACCACCTTTAATCTGGCATTTATCGTTCTTATGTTGAAAGCCACCTTTGACGGAGTGCCCAAAGAGGTGGTGGAGGCAGCTAAGATCGATGGATGCAGTCCTTTTATGGTAATGACCAGAATATTTTTACCGGTGTCCAGTACCGGAATCGCGGTAGCGGTTATATTTGCCTTTACCAGGACATGGAATGAATTTTTATTTGCATTCACATTTATCTCAACAACGGAGAAAAAGCCGATCATAGTCAGCCTTTATGAAATTTTAAAGAATAATCCGGCGGTGGGGATCCTCTGGCATTATGTGATGGCCGGAGCTATGTATACCACCGTGCCGCTGGTGATCCTGTTTATCTGTATCCGCAATTATATTACCGGGGACCACACAGCAGGAGCAATTAAATAAAAGAGAGGGTATTTGTAATGGAAGATATAAAAGGATGCTACTATTGTGATCAGGACAAAGGGTTTCGCAGCCTGCTGTTTAAAATCTGCGACTTAAAGGCCTCCAGTGTGTTTCTGTGTAAGGATCAGACACTGGCCGGCCGCTGTACCATCATGTTCCGGGATCACTACAGCGAGTTGTTTGAGATTCCTAAAGCAGAGCGGGATGAGTACATGGATGATGTCTGTGCCTTGGCTTGGACCATCAAAGATCTGTTTGGGGCCGACAAGATCAATTATGCAATTTACGGCGATGAGGTGACCCATGTACACTACACGCTCTGCCCCAAGTATAAGGGCAGGCTGGGCTGGGGAGGTCCCTTTGTGCTGTTCCCCGAAGAAAAGGATAAGATCACACTGACGGATGAGCAGTATCGGGAACGGATGGAACTGATCCGTAAAGCAGTAATGAAAAAGAGAGGTATTGGGCTATGATGATCAGTCTTCCTTATGGAAATGAGATGGTGGAAATGGAAGTACCGGACCAATGCTTTATCGGTATGATCGATCCGCCAAAGGCACAGCCGGCCGAATATCCGGAACAGGAAATCCGGTATGCCATTGAGCATCCGACCGGCGGCAGAGGGCTGGAGGACATCATTTCACCGGATCAGAAGATTGCCGTGATCGTGGACGATGGTTCCCGCCCTACACCCATCAGCACCATTCTGCCTGTGCTCATGGAAAAGCTTACAGATTGCGGGGCCAGGCCGGAACACATTAAAATTGTGATCGCTCTGGGCAGTCATCGTTATATGACCGAGGAAGAGATGCGTGAACGGGTGGGAGATACGATCTATGATACCTACCCTGTCATGAATTCAGAATTCAGGGACCCGGAACATCTGGTTTATATTGGTGACACGGAGGAGGGGGCGCCCCTTATGGCTACCAGCGCTATCATGGATGCGCAGGTGCGTATCGGGGTGGGAAACCTTGTCCCCCATCCGGTGATGGGCTGGGGAGGGGGAGGGAAAATCATCTTTCCCGGTGTGGCAGGAGAAGATACAGTCTCATATTTTCACTTAAAGGCCAGTCTGTATGATGAAAATATGTTTGGCCGGAATACCACGCCTATCCGGGATATGATGGAGGGCTGGGTAAGGCGTATCGGTCTTGATTTTATCATCAATACCATACTGACCCCGGAGCTGAAACTTTGCAGGGTGGTTGCCGGCGATTACATAAAGGCTCACCGGGAGGGGGTCAGGATCGGCAGGACGATCCTGGGAAGTAAGGTTACTGAAAAAGCAGATGTAGTGATCGTCAGTTCTCATCCCGCGGACCAGGATTTCTGGCAGTCTCCCAAAGCCATGTATGGGGCAGAGCCGGCTTTAAAGGGGGATAGAGGCGGAACCATAATCATGATCAGCCCCAACCATGAGGGGATTGGGCCCCATCCGGAATATCCGGAATACATGTCCCGGGACGATGGAGATGATATTGTGCGGGCCTGTATTGCCGGGGAAGAGATTCCCGGTGACCGGTTAGCGATTGCAGTTGGAAACAGCATGTCCAAGATGCGCCGCCGCCGGAAGCTGGTGGTAGTGGGAGGAGGGGTCACTGCAGAGCAGATGGCACAATGCGGATGTAAATATTATCCCCTGTCCGCTCTCCAGCAGGCAGTGGATGACGCGGTGGCAGAGTACGAGGATTGCCGGGTAGCGGCTATGAGCGGCGGGGCAGATGCATTTTTATATGAATGATGAAGGAGAAACGAGATGACAATGTTAAAAGACTATTATACGGGCCGGCTTCACATTATGGTATTTGATACACGTGAGGCCATGGGCCGTAAGGCAGGGGAACAGGCTGCCAGACGTATCCGGGACCTGCTTGGAGATAAAGAAGTGGTCAATGTGATCTTTGCAGCCGCGCCCTCTCAAAATGAGACATTAAAAACACTGGTAAATGCAGATGGAATTGACTGGACGCGTGTCAACGCTTACCATATGGACGAATATGTAGGCCTGGACCCGGGGCATCCGGCGGGATTTTGCAATTACTTAAAACGCATGGTATTTGACCTCCTTCCGTTTCGCTCCATCAATCTGATTAATGGGAATACTGATAATCCTGATGCGGAGGCGCTCCGCTACAGCAGGCTTCTGGAAAAAAATCCAGCAGACATCTGCCTGCTGGGGGTGGGAGAGAACGGGCATCTGGCCTTTAATGATCCTCCGGTAGCAGACTTCCGTGACCCGGTAATGGCTAAAGTGGTGAAGCTGGAGGAAAAATGCCGGGAACAACAAGTCCATGACGGATGCTTTAAGGAACTTTGCCAGGTGCCCACCCACGCTGTAACAGTGACGATCCCGGGGCTTATGGCGGCGGGATCAATGGTCTGCAGCGTGCCCGCAGCGACTAAGGCTGAGGCTGTGCGGAATATGCTGGACGGGCAGGTATCTGAGCGCTGCCCGGCCAGCATTCTGACTACCCACAGGGATGCGGTCCTGTATCTGGATCGCGAGTCTGCAAACTATGTGTTGTAGTATCTGAGCGATGGGAGGTTATCCATGAGTGTACATTTTGTTAATGCTGCATTAATCTATCCGGATCGTATTGAGCAGGGATTTGTCACAGTGGAGGGGCATAAGATCCAGGCAGCGGGAACAGGATTTCCACAGGTCAACCGTGGGGATCAGGTATTTGACCTGAGGGGGAAATATTTATCCCCTGGGTTTGTGGAAATACATAGTCATGGTGCCGGAGGCTGCGACTTTATGGACGGCACGGCAGAGGCGGTAATAACAGCGGCAAGAACCCATTTGCAGCACGGTACCACCACGCTGTTTCCCACCACCCTGGCCGCCAGACGGGAGGAGATTTTTAACAGTATTGATGGGCTTCGATCCGCCCGGCGTATTATGACGGACGGCCCGGAACTGCCGGGTCTTCATATGGAGGGACCTTATCTGAATCCTAAGCAGAAGGGAGCGATTGACGAGAGATACATCCGTAATCCCCAGCGGGAGGAGTACGAAGAGTTTATCTTCTACGGAGAAGGCGCGATCTCCCGATGGACCCTGGCACCGGAACTGCCGGGAGCCATGGAGTTTGCCCGCTGTCTGATCGATCATGGAATTGTGCCTTCCATGGGCCATACGGATGCGGAGTACAGCCAGGTCCTGGAGGCATACCACAATGGAATCAGCCATGTGACGCACCTCTATTCCGCCATGTCCGGTATGGTGAGAAAGGGTGGCTTCCGCTATCCTGGCCTGATCGAAAGTGCGTTCTGCATTGATGATCTGACCGTGGAGGTAATTGCTGACGGATGTCATTTGCCGGTAGAAATACTGGAGATGGTGTATCGGATCAAGGGGCCGGGCAAAATGGCGCTGACCTGTGACTCCATGCGCTGTGCCGGGCAGAATGTGAAGGAGTCTGTGCTGGGCAGCCTAAAAAACGGGCAGAGGGTGATTATTGAGGATGATGTTGCGAAAATGCCGGACCGCATGGCGTTTGCAGGAAGTATTGCCACGGACGACCGGCTGGTACGGGTGATGTACCGTCAGGCCAGGGTGCCGTTGTGGGACTGTGTACGTATGATGAGTCTGACACCGGCTGCAATCATGGGGATAGGGGATCAGGTGGGAAGCATCATGCCGGGAAAAACCGCCAATCTGATCTGCTTTGATGAGGACATACGTATCAGCGCTGCCATGGTGCGGGGGAATGTTGTATACGGCTCCTTTGAGTCCGGGAAATGAGGTAAATGATGAATCGGAATGAGCTGCTGCGCCTAAAAGGCTTTTACGAAAATGAATTGACCAACCATATTTTAGCCTTTTGGCTGCCCAGGTGTCTGGATAAAGAGCACGGCGGATATGTGAACTGCTTTGACAATACAGGGGAGCGTCTGCTGAGTTATGACAAATATACCTGGAGCCAGGGACGTTTTGTGTGGCTGTTTTCACGTCTGGCCAATACAAAAACGAGAATTTTTTCCCAATCCCAGAGAAATGAATTTATACGGCTGGCAAAGGTGGGAAGAGATTTCTTGATCAAACACAGCCTGATGGGGCCAAAGGATGTGCGCTGTGTTTATCTGATGGAGCGGGACGGTACTCCCAAGCATGTTGAGGGGTGGGAGCCTCTGGATATGAGTATTTACGCGGATTGTTTTGTAGTGCTGGCCATGGCCGGTTACGCTGCAGCTGCCGGTGACCCGGAGGCGTACGGATTTGGAAAACAGCTCTATGAATCCATTCTGGATCGGATCGGAACCGGAACATTCAATACCCTGCCGTACCCGCTGTCAAGCTGCTATCGGGCCCATGGTATTCCCATGATCCTCTCCAACGTGACCAGAGAACTGTATACGGCTGCCGAACATTTGGACCCGGGGTACCGTGACACGCTGAGGGAACACCTGCGCGTATTTGTAGATGACATTTTATACCATTTTACAGATGAGAAGGATGTAATACACGAGGTGATCGCCGCAGACAACAGCCAGGTGAAGGGGGTGCTGGGTCAGCATGCCAATCCGGGACATACCATTGAGGACATGTGGTTTATGATGGATGCTGCAGATTTGCTTGGGCGGGAGGAAATGGTGGAACGGATCGCTCATATCACCGAGCAGGCGCTGAATATTGGATGGGACAAGGAATTTGGCGGAATTCTTCACTATAGCTCGGTGGAGGGCGGCCCTCCTGGGGATATGCATACAGGTATGCCCAGGGAGACATATACGGACATGCCTGGGAAAATGAAGCCCCAAACCTTTGCGCGGTCGGATACCGTTATCACGGAACCTGTGGAGCGGCAGGTTTTGGAAGGGTGGGGAGATAAGCTGTGGTGGGTCCATGCGGAAGCACTGTACACCACATTGCTGTGCTATCACCGTACTGGAAAAACGCAGTTTCTGGAGTGGCATGAAAAAGTATTTTCTTACACCTTCCGGACATTTCCCAATCAAGACCCTGAGGTGAGGGAGTGGAAACAGATCTGCAAGCGGGACGGAAGCCCTCAGGACAAGGTGGTAGCACTTCCGGTCAAAGATCCGTTCCACATTGCAAGGGATCTGATCTTAATTTTGGAGTTGTTGGATACCATGGTAATGGATCCGGGCATATAGCCGAAGATGGATGTTCACAAAAACAGAAAAAGATCAGGTGACTTAGATGTGTTAATTCATTCACATATAAGTGTTTTTTATCAATTTTCTAATTTTATTTAAGGGGTACAAGGTAAATACCACCCTGTATGCTTGAAAAAAAGCTGTAGAATTTTGAAATATTGTTAAAATATATTCAAAGTTTTACGGCTTTTAAAAAATATTATTTTTATATTCTAAAAAAATTTGTCTTCAATATGTTAAAACTATAACATATCTGGCGCTGTGAGACTCTCAATACATTGGGTGGCATCACAGGCACATGGAGCGATCTTACGGGAAGTTCGCCGTCACATTTTTCCAACTAATAATGTAGCAATTTTTTAAACACAGGATAATCACAGACAACATGTTAAAAAATCTTAACAAGCAAAATTATATAAAAAATGTTAATTATAAATCGAGATAAATCTAATAATTATCAAATAAATGTTAAATATATATTTTAATTGACAGAATAAATTCCCTGGCTATAATCAGCATTAGAGCACCCGTTCTGCTGATGGCAGATGAGATGGGATGCAATTATAACCATAAGGGGGTAGCAGTGTGTCTACATATTATTTTTTACCAACACGGAATGTTTTTGGTGAGGGAGCGGTTCAGGAGGCAGGAGAGTTAGTTAAGAGTTTAGGGGCAAAAAAATGTCTGATTGTCACGGACAAATATCTGGGAAAGATCGGAATGGCCGACCGGGTACAGGAGATCCTTAAAAAGGCAGGGGTGGAAGCCAGCATTTTTGCAGGAGCCGAGCCCAATCCAACGGATAAAAACGTGGAGGCAGGAGCTGTATTTTACCAGGAAAACCAATGCGATTCCATCATTTCCCTGGGAGGCGGTTCCTCCCACGACTGTGCAAAGGGAATCGGCCTGGTGGCTGCCAACGGTGGAAAGATTGCTGATTTTGAAGGCGTTGATAAATCCTCCAACCCCATGGTTCCTCTTATGGCGGTCAACACCACTGCGGGAACCGCATCAGAGATTACCAGGTTCTGTATTATCACGGATACCTCACGCAAGGTGAAGATGGCCATTGTGGACTGGAGGGTTACACCACAAATCGCCATCAATGACCCGGAGCTTATGAAAGGTATGCCGCCGGCTCTGACTGCCTCCACGGGAATGGATGCATTGACCCACGCCATTGAGGCATATGTGTCCACGGACGCCAACCCTCTGACAGATGCTGCAGCCATTATGTCCATCAAGATGATCGCCCATTACCTTCCCAAGGCGGTGGCCAATGGAAATTACATGAAGGCCAGGGATAAGATGGCGTATGCCCAGTACCTGGCGGGCATTGCATTTAACAATGCGTCATTGGGTTATGTCCATGCCATGGCTCATCAGCTGGGCGGCTTTTATAATCTGCCCCACGGTGTCTGCAACGCCATTCTTCTGCCCTATGTTGAGAGCTATAACCTGATCGGCAACATGAACCGCTTCAGGGATGTGGCCCAGGCAATGGGTGTTCAGGTGGAGGGGATTTCCGTTACATGTGCGGCGGAAAAGGCCATTGAAGCCATTAAGAAGCTGAGCAGGCAGCTGGAGATCCCATCGGATCTAAAGCAGCTGGGAGTAAGGGAAGAGGACTTTGGCATCATGGCGGATAACGCTAAAAAGGACGTATGCCAGCTGACCAATCCAAGGACTGCAACCAGGGAACAGGTCATTGAAATTTACCGCCAGGCCTACGTTGGGGAATAGGCTCTGTCAGGGCGTGCCGGAGGAAGACCATCAGGCGCGCCCTGGTGTTAAGGCAATGTTAACAATAAAAGTTTGTTAAATAAAAGATTTTTGTTGACTATTACCTGTCCCATGATATATCATAGTGGCCAGAGGGGTAACACAACCGTATTAATCTTCCGGCAAGGAAGGTTTTTCTGGAAACATGGTGTTTTAGGGCGGTTTTAGGCTGGCTTTAAGATACATGTTTTTTTTGTGCCCAAAAAGCCCGCCTGAATACTGTACCAAGTGTTGAGAGGAGAATTTATTATGCATAATGTAGGGCTGCAGGAGAGATACCAGCTGTTGATCGGGGGCCAGTGGAAGGATGCTTCCGACAAAAAAACATTTAAGACCATCTGCCCGGCGGACGGAAGTGTCCTGGCAGAGTGCGCGGAAGCTACCAGGGAGGATGTGGATGAGGCAGTAAAGGCGGCCTGGAAGGCGTTTGAATCCTGGAAGCATGTAACGGTCAATGAGAGGGCTGTGATCCTAAACAAGATTGCGGATATCATTGACGCGAACCAGGAACACCTGGCAATGGTTGAATCGCTGGATAACGGAAAGCCCATCAGGGAGACCATGGCTGTGGATATCCCTATGTCCGCCCAGCATTTCCGGTATTTTGCCGGCTGCATCATGGCAGATGAGGGCAGCGCCAACATGCTTGGGGAGAGCACCTTAAGCCTGATCCTCAGGGAACCCATCGGTGTGGTGGGACAGATCGTGCCGTGGAACTTCCCGTTTCTTATGGCGGCCTGGAAACTGGCTCCCGTGCTTGCATGCGGGTGCTGTACCGTGTTTAAGTCATCCAGCGCCACGCCCTTAAGCGTCCTGGAGTTTGCAAAACTGATCCAGGATGTGCTGCCCGCAGGCGTGTTTAATGTGATCACCGGTTCAGGGTCCAAGTCCGGCCAGTATATGCTGGAGCACAAGGGCTTTAGAAAGCTGGCATTTACAGGCTCCACGGAAGTGGGCAGGAACGTTGCCCTGGCAGCTGCCCAGAGGCTGATCCCCTCCACACTGGAATTAGGGGGAAAGTCGGCTAATATTTTCTTTGAGGACTGCAATTGGGAAATGGCAATGGACGGCCTGCAGATGGGAATCCTCTTTAACCAGGGCCAGGTCTGCTGCGCGGGTTCCAGGGTCTTTGTCCAGGAAAGCATATATGACCGGTTTGTGGAAGAGGCTGTAAAGCGCTTTGACCAGGTCAAGGTAGGTCTTCCATGGGAAGCGGATACCCAGATGGGAAGCCAGATCAGCAAGGCCCAGATGGAAAAGATCCTTAAGTACATAGAAGTGGGAGAATCAGAAGGAGCCAGCGTGCTCTGCGGAGGACAGCATCTAAAGACTGAGGGATTGGAAAACGGCTGCTTCCTCAAACCAACCCTTCTTGGAAATGTCACAAACCATATGAGGGTGGCTCAGGAAGAAATCTTCGGACCTGTTGCCTGCATCCTGAAATTCCGGACAGAGGATGAAGTGGTCCAAATGGCCAATGACAGTGAATACGGCCTTGGAGGGGCTGTATGGACCAGGGATATCAACAGGGCCCTGCGGGTATCCAGGGCAATCGAGACAGGGCGTATGTGGGTAAATACCTATAATGCCATCCCGGAGGGGGCGCCCTTTGGAGGATATAAGGCATCAGGCATTGGACGCGAAACCCACAAGGTGATGCTGGAGCACTATACCCAGATGAAAAATATTATGATCAACCTCAGTGAGGCGCCCACAGGATTTTATCCTGTAAAATAAAATGCAATAGAAGTATTTTTTATGTGGATTCTTTATATAGAAGGGGAACAGTTTTGGATTGGGAAGATCCGGGGCTGTTTCTCTTTTTTCTTGCCGTTTTTTTGATTTAATTTTAACGATACATAGAGTGATATATAGGATGATCCGGTGTGAAATAATTAAAAGTCAAAAATATTTAAAATATATATTGACATAATTTTAACGAAGGTTTATAATGCAAACAGTGAGATTGTTAATTAATTATCAATAGTGAAAATTACCTAGACCTAACAGGCAGGTACAGCCTAAGTGTACCACAAACACAAGGAAAAATGGAGGAAAAGGAAATGGCAAAAAAAATCGATCAGGTTGTTCCGGAAATCATCGACAGCGTGGACGGACTGAACGCAAAAATGAACGCTATGCGTGAAGCGCAGAAAGTTTTTTCTACCTATACACAGGAGCAGGTAGATAAGATCTTCTTTGCAGCAGCAAGCGCGGCAGACAAGATGCGTCTTCCTCTGGCCAAGATGGCAGTTGCAGAGACTGGCATGGGCATTGTGGAAGACAAGGTTATTAAGAACAACTACGCGGCAGAGTACATTTACAACGCTTATAAGGATACCAAGACAGTTGGTGTGATCGAGGAAGATAAGGAGTACGGGATCAAGAAGATCGCTGAGCCGATCGGTCTGATTGCAGCAGTTATCCCCACGACCAACCCCACATCCACCGCTATTTTTAAAACCCTGATCGCTCTTAAGACACGTAACGCGATCATTATTTCCCCACATCCCCGCGCAAAGGGATGCACCATTGCGGCAGCTAAGGTGGTTCTGGACGCAGCAGTCAAGGCCGGTGCGCCGGAGGGTATTATTGGATGGATCGATGTGCCTTCACTGGAACTGACCAACGAGGTTATGAGGGATGCTGACCTGATCCTGGCAACAGGAGGACCTGGAATGGTTAAGGCCGCTTACTCCTCAGGAAAACCTGCATTGGGCGTTGGCGCAGGCAATACACCAGTTATCATTGATGACACGGCTGATATCAGGATGGCGGTTAACTCCATTATCCACTCCAAGACATTTGACAATGGTATGATCTGTGCTTCCGAGCAGTCTGTAACTGTTCTGGAGTCCATCTATAATGATGTAAGAAACGAATTTGAATACAGAGGCTGCTATTTCTTAAAGCCGGGTGAGATCGAGAAGGTCCGCAAGACCATTCTTGTAAACGGCGCCCTCAATGCCAAGATCGTTGGACAGAAGGCAGCAACCATTGCCAAGCTGGCAGGAGTGGAGGTACCGGAAGATACCAAGATCCTCATCGGTGAGGTTGAGTCCGTGGATATCAGCGAGGAGTTTGCTCATGAGAAGCTGTCTCCTGTACTGGCTATGTACAAGGCAAAGACATTTGACGAGGCGCTGGATAAGGCAGAGCGTCTGGTAGCAGACGGCGGATACGGTCATACCGCTTCCCTGTACGTGAATGTGAACGAGGAAGAGAAGATCATGAAGCATGCTTCAAGGATGAAGACCTGCCGTATTGTCATCAACACTCCATCTTCCCACGGCGGCATCGGTGACCTGTACAACTTTAAGCTGGCTCCTTCCTTAACACTGGGCTGCGGCTCCTGGGGCGGAAACTCCGTATCTGAGAACGTTGGGGTAAAGCATTTACTGAATATAAAGACCGTTGCTGAAAGGAGAGAGAACATGCTGTGGTTCCGTGCGCCTGAGAAGGTATACTTTAAGAAGGGCTGTCTGCCTGTGGCATTAAATGAGCTTAAGGATGTAATGGGCAAGAAGAGGGCATTTATCGTAACAGACTCCTTCCTGTATAAGAATGGATATACGCATGTGATTACAGACCGTCTTAATGAGATGGGACTTACCTATACTGTATTCTCCGATGTACAGCCGGATCCGACCCTGGCCAATGCACAGGCCGGCGCAAAGCTTATGAGAGACTTTGAGCCTGATGTGATCATCGCAATGGGCGGCGGTTCCGCAATGGATGCTGCCAAGATCATGTGGGTTCTGTATGAGCATCCGGAAGTGGACTTCATGGACATGGCAATGCGTTTCATCGATATCAGGAAACGTGTATATACATTCCCGAAAATGGGCGAGAAAGCATATTTTATCGCTGTTCCGACTTCCTCCGGTACTGGTTCCGAGGTTACACCATTTGCCGTTATCACAGATCAGGAGACAGGTATCAAGTATCCGCTGGCAGACTATGCACTTCTGCCAAACATGGCAATTGTGGATACGGATAATATGATGAGCCAGCCAAGAGGACTGACAAGCGCATCCGGCGTGGACGTTCTGGTGCACTCACTGGAGGCATACGCTTCCGTTATGGCTACTGATTACACGGACGGCCTTGCCCTGAAAGCAATGAAGAACGTGTTTGATTACCTGCCCACTGCTTACAATGAACCAACTAATGTAGAGGCCCGTCAGAAGATGGCCGATGCCTCCTGTATGGCTGGTATGGCATTTGCCAACGCGTTCCTGGGCGTATGCCACTCCATGGCACATAAGCTGGGCGCATTCCACCACCTGCCACACGGCGTTGCAAACGCACTGCTCCTTTCCCTGGTAGTGGATTTTAACGCTGCTGAGAATCCACGCAAGATGGGTACTTTCTCACAGTACCAGTATCCACATACCCAGGCAAGATATGCAGAGTGTGCAAGATTCTGCGGAATCCAGGCCAAGGATGATGCGGAAGCAGTTAAGAAGCTGATCCTTAAGATTGAGGAACTTAAGAAGACGGTCGGGATCAAGGCCTGCATCAAAGATTACGGCATTGACGAGAAGGACTTCTTAGACAGGCTGGATGACATGGTAGAACAGGCATTTGATGACCAGTGTACCGGCGCCAACCCAAGATATCCTCTGATGAGCGAGATCAAAGAAATGTATCTGAAAGCATACTACGGTAAATAATTCGTACCCATTGTGGGTAATACCTTTATCCTTTGTGTTTGGAGCAGGCCGCCTGTCATTTGACAGGCGGCCTGTTCGCACGCATCTTGGCTCTATTTCTCTTTGGTGTTCAGGGTGATCCCCTCAAAGAATGAATCATAATTTACTTTAAATATTTCCTTCATTGCGGCAAGCTCGGATACACGGATATTATAAGTCCCACCTTCGATCTGTGAGTATATGCTGCGTGAAATGTTGATGCCCATGAGCTGCATTTTTGCGGTTACCTGCTCCTGGGTCATGTGAGATTGCAGGCGGTATTTACGGATGTTGGGTCCCAATCTTAGATCCTGCTTTAGTTTTTGTTCCATGTCACCCTCCATAGTGCAATAAATAGGTTGCATTTCCTTGATTTTACGATAAATGTCGTATATAATTGCAATGTATAGGTTGCACCGGGGAATTTGAAAATATAGATGCTGAAAAGCAGAATAGGAGTTTTTATGGAGTCAAATAAAAACCAGGGGGGGCTGTTGCCCAGACTGCAATATTTATCTGGCTGCCAGTATTTATCAGACCTGCATAATAGCTTTTACACAGAAGATATTTTATATGCACTTCGCAAAATAAATATAGCTTCCTATTCCATGGAAGAATGGGTGGAAGCATATCGATATATTACTGGAGATAAACCTGAAAGTACTTCAAAGGAAATGTTGGCGGATGAAATGGTCCGCTGGCTGAAGGCCGGGAATGAATAGGGAACGTATCATTGATCTGGACATAAAAAGCGGCAGCTGCCTGATCCGTAAGCAGCTGCCTGTTTTATCAATATTTCAGAAGCCGCATTTGTATATGGAAGCTTCTGCATGACTCTCGTCACCCAATGTATCATAAAATAGTTCATGTTGTCTTTTTACACGTCTTTGTATCTGCTGTACAAATGATCCGGGTCCCAGAACACGGACCACGGGTCCAAAGGACAGAATCTCTATGAGCAGCTCGGTTTCATCCGCCATGTCGTAATAGATGGAGCAGAGCCAGCATTTTTGTTCCTCATCATATTCCGTGTGTTTTTCATAGTTGGCAAAGTGGAGCATACACCGGTCCAAAGAGTTGCGCTCACCGCTGATCTCCAGCAGGACGGGCTCGGCAGCCTTTTGTACGGGCTTAAACCGCAGGTCCCTGGAATGATCCGGTATGGAAGATGGGGACAAGCGGCAGTCTTTTATACGACCCAGGTTTAAGAGAGTTCCTTTACAGAAATGTCCCCGGTAATGCATAAGGCAGCACAGACGGAACTTGTCGTCCTTTGAGGAGTACTGGAGCTGATAAGGGGCCACTTCATAGGTGTGGGTGCGCATTTTTTTGCCCTCATAGGCAACCAGCAGGACCCTGTTTTCCCTGATGGCCGTGAGTATGGTATGGAAATGTTCCCTGTACTCAGGCGTGTGGTAAGGGTCCCCGTCTTTATATTGGTCGAAATAATAGAAGTCACTGTTGTCATATAAGGGAGGGACATGCTCCAGGCAGCGCTCCAGTTCCCGCTGCTGTTTGTCATCCAGAAAAAGGGAGAGACGGGGATCTGAGATCAGCGATTTCAGCCAGGATTTCTGCAGTGTTGTCAGGGGCAGGGAAGGAGGCGCTCCGTGCAGCCGGGAGGTGAAGATACCGGGAGTTTCCTCCTGGAACAGAGGCCAGGTATGATCCTCGATCCTTGGCAGAATGGCCAGGGAACTCTCCTGAAAACTGTAGGTTTTGCAGATATCCTCCATCTCCCTGCGGGTAATGGGGCGGGATGCCGCTTCCGTGAGCATATGCCTTAAAATGTTGTAGTAGCAGCCGTATACTTTATCAAACAGTTCCATGTTCTTCACCTGCCTTTGTCTCTTCTGTGCAGTACATCTCATACATCTTTTCCCAGTCATGGGTAATCTTTGCAATGGCAAACTGGCTGGTTCCCTGTATGTCCAGAATCCTTCCCGTAAATGTCTTGACCCAGGACAGCATTTCATTGGTATCAAAAAAGACGCCGGTGTAAAGGTACTGGTTTTCACGGATCCGCATGACTTCTCCCCCGCGTCCCTCCCTGTAAAGGCGGTTCAGGATGTAAGGTTCCTTTTCCTCATCAATATAAAGCTTGATGCAGATCTCTTCCAGGCGGCTTCTGCCGCTTCCAAAGGACACTCCCCAGCATTTCCCCATGTTCTGGTTCAGATCAGCCAGAACCTTATCATAAGCTTCATATGGCTCCAGGACATTTACCTTCTGGATGGAATCCAGGCGGGCACAGCTGAACCTGCGGTTTTCCGGTAAATACATGCACAGATACCTGCGGCCGGTCTGGGTGCTGACAAAGATTTTAAGGGGTATTCCGCTGTGGGTGCTGATCCCGTTGCTGCGGCTGCTTTTATTTTCATATGTAATGGAGCACTGCCTATGGATGGCATCCAGGAGCTGGGCCAGTATGCCGTCCTCCAGTGTATGGACAATAAACTGATGTTTAAATTGGAACATGCGGTTGCCCATGTCCTCCCGGTCCAGCACCGTACTGCCGATAAAGCCAAAGGGGGCAGCGCCCTGGAAAAATTCCACGGCGGTTATGAGATCGGGCCACAGCCCAGATGTAAAGCCGGGGGGCAGATCATGTGGCAGGCCATGCGGCGGATCAGCTGCCAGATTATGTGGCAGCGGCACCAGCCGGTAGACCAGGTTCCGACCGGATTTCTCAGAGCAGAGGATGCCGAGGCTTTCGTATTCCTTCAGCTTAAGTCTCAGGGTCTGGATGTCAAAGACAACGCCGTAGTCCCGGGATATCTCATCACAGAGGGCGGAGGCAGTCATGCCCTGAGGAGCGTCAACAAGCTGGTCCAGGATAAAAAAGTGGAGCATCAGGTCATTATCCGTAAAGCTTTTGGACTTCCAGGCGGCATACAGGGGATTCTGGGAAATGGACTTGCTGTCCACATTGATATATACATGCTTTCCCTTGGATGTGTAATCGGACCGGGTATAGTCGGAGAGCCAGCTCTCAATTCGTCTGCGTTCATTGTCATAGGTCCTGGGGCTTTTGTCCTGGAAATCATTTCTCACCTTAAAGCCATAGATGTAAAATTGGCGCATATAGTCCCGGATTCTGTCAAAATTCTTTATTAGTTCCTGAAATTCAGCCATGGCACCCACCTCATAAGCAATATTAATATGATTATATATGGAAGAAATGGAAGTTCGCAACTTTTCTTAAATGATTTGCCATATAAAATACGTTATGATATGGCTGTGATCAGGAACAAACATAAAAAGTAATGGCGCTGGTCCGCCAAAGCAAAACAAATACATGGAAGGATGTGAGATATATGTTTGTGATGTATGAAAAAGAAGAGATGAGATTCCCGGTCAGGGTATGGCTGGAGGAACGCAAGGACTTGGAAAAAAGCTGTCAGGAGCAGGCATATCATCTGTCACAGCTGCCGTTTCTTCATAAATGGGTCTGCCTCATGCCGGATACACATGCGGGAATGGGAATGCCCATCGGAGGGGTCATAGCCACAGACGGCGTGATCATACCTAATGCAGTGGGAGTGGATATTGGCTGCGGCATGGCTTACACTGAGACCAATATCAAGGTGGATGATATCAGGGAGATCATGACAGGGAACGGATCCCTTATCCAGGCCATGGTAGGGGATATTATGAGGAATGTACCGGTGGGATTTGCCCATCACAAAACGGAGATGCCCTGTTATACCATGGAAAATGCCTTTAATGAACTGGAAAAATACGAGGAGGACGCAGAGCTGTTAGGGCAGCTGGAAGCAGGATTTTACCAGATCGGAACCCTGGGCGGAGGCAATCATTTTATTGAGCTTCAGGCAGATGACGAGGGATATCTGTGCGTGATGATCCACTCCGGAAGCCGCCATATCGGAAAGTCGGTGTGCGATTACTTCCATTTTAAGGCAAGGGAGTTAAACAGGAGATGGTACAGCGATGTGCCGGATGAATACCGGCTGGCATTCCTGCCCGTGGATACCGGGGAGGGAAGACAGTACCTAAACTGGATGCAGCTATCCATGGATTTTGCAAAGGAAAACAGGGAAAAGATGATGCTTGCCACAAAATCCGTGTTGGAAAAATATATAGGAAAATATACGGATCTTGAGCTTAAGTTTTCCCATGATATCAACTGCCACCACAATTATGCGGCTTTGGAGCACCACTATGACAAGGACGTATGGGTGCACAGAAAAGGCGCTGTGAGGGCCGGAAACGGGGAACTTGCAGTGATTCCCGGGGCAATGGGCTCATACAGCTACGTGGTCATGGGAAAGGGAAATCCGGAGAGCTTTTGCTCCTCCTCCCACGGAGCAGGACGCCGCTATTCCAGAAAAGGCGCCATGGCGGCATTTTCCTGTGAGGAAGTGATGGTGGATCTTCAGAAACAGGGTGTAATCCTGGGAAAGAAGGGAAAGGCGGATGTTGCGGAGGAGAGCCGGTTTGCCTATAAGGATATCCAGGAAGTAATGAATAACCAGCTGGACCTTGTTGTGCCCGTCAAACGGCTCAGGACCATCGGGGTTGTAAAAGGATAGGGATGGATGTAAGTTAACAGGCAGTCTGACTGATGGCGGAGTTTTCCTCCTGGGACTCCCCGGTGCCCCGGCCTATGGCAGGGGGTATACCGTTGTCTGCCGTGATCGATAGATAGGATGATGTGTCGTGGGTTCAAATCCCACCTGGCCAGTGCCTGCAGGCATTTGCCATGTAGCTAAGTGGTATAGCAATCATTAGAAAAACACAACCAAAGTGTTTCTTCACCAGGATGGAAAAGTAATGTCCGTGCTTTGGCCTGATCAGGACGCCATGTGCATTTTACATGGAAAGGCCTGAAAAAGGCAGTCCGTATCCGGTCAGCGCCGTACCGGATACCGCAGGGAATCTCGGGAAAACCGGGCTTATATATATGAAAGATTTACAAGGAAGATTTACTAGAAAGATATATATAGCTGCCAGACGTTTTGCCTGACTGCACCTGCTAAAGGGATGGCCCCCAGGATACGGATAAAGCCGGACATGGTACTTTTCCTGGCAAATGAAAGTGCATTAAGAGTATAACTCAATGTGGAATTGAGATCGTAAGAATGGAGGATTCAGGAAATGAAAAACAACTGCCTTGTTGAACAATATATTATCAAAGACCAGGAATGTGGTTACCTGTCAAAGGGCGGAAGGTTCATAAGGCTTTTGACAGCAGGGAAATACACATTTCTCAAAATGCAGGGATACCAGGTGGATGTAGTACCCATGACAGGGGAGGTAAAGACCTGCGGGATTCCGGAGGAGATCCTGATGAGGGATCAGGAATTTGCATCCAGGGTAATAAAAAACGTGCTGCCGGACGAGTGTATTGCCATCCGGTTTGTCAATAAAGCATACAGGGAGGTCATAACCAGGCCGGAGGTGCTGTTCTGGAACGTGTTTGAGAAAAATGAATTCCAGGCCATTGATATTACAAAGCCCTGGATGGAGGACAGCCTGCCAAGGCACTATATGGACCTGATGCCCGCGAAGTATTATAAGAAGATCACAATTAAAGACGGGGAGACCGGACTTTTGTATTTTGACAACCGGTATGAGAAGCGGCTGGACACAGGAACCTATTATTTCTGGAACTATGGCAGGGAGGTATCCTGCAAGATATTTAATATGAAGATCCAGCAGCTGGATATTTCGGGCCAGGAAATATTGACCGCGGACAAGGTGGCCGTGCGGCTGAACGTGATCTGTAATTACAGGATCGTGAACCCCGAACGTCTGGTGCAGCAGGTGGAGGGGGTGGCTTCCCAGCTCTATACCTATGCCCAGCTGAAGCTCAGGGAGTACGTGGGGAAATACCGGCTGGATGAATTGCTGGCCCAAAAGGAGGAGATCAGCTCCTATGTGCTGGAGAAACTGAAGGAACGCCAGGAGGAGTACTGCGTGGAGATGACCGGTGCCGGCATCAAGGACATTATCCTGCCGGGAGAGATCAGGGAGATCATGAACACGGTGCTCATTGCTGAAAAAAAGGCCCAGGCCAATGTGATCATGCGAAGGGAGGAAGTGGCGTCCACCAGGAGCCTGTTAAACACAGCCAGACTGATGGATGAGAACCAGACCCTGTTTAAACTGAAGGAAATGGAATATCTGGAGCGGATCTGCGACAAGGTAGGATCCATATCATTAAACGGAGGCAGGGGAGTTTTGGCCCAGCTGGCAGAGCTGGCGGGCATTAACGAATAAAATATGGGAATTCCTGTAAAAAAATTGAAATACAACGTTCTTGACTTTAACAAATTAACTTGTTATACTTTTTCTAAAGTGTGTGTCTTGGAGGGGGTTTGAGTAATTTTCAGACACCCTGCGAAAATGACGGCATCCCTACACTTCATACATAAACCTAGGAGGGCGAAAGAAATGTCATATGTTGATGAGATTTACGAGAGAGTGGTATCGCAGAATCCGGGAGAACCAGAATTCCATCAGGCAGTAAAGGAAGTTCTGGATTCCCTGAGACTGGTAATTGATGCCAACGAGGAAAAGTATCGCAAGGCAGGAATCCTGGAACGTTTTACAGAACCGGAACGCATTGTTTCATTCAGAGTACCGTGGGTGGATGACAGCGGCAAGGTTCAGGTAAACAAGGGATACAGAGTGCAGTTTAACAGCGCGATCGGCTCCTACAAAGGCGGCCTTCGTTTCCACCCATCTGTAAACCAGAGCATTCTTAAATTCCTTGGATTTGAGCAGACCTTAAAGAATTCCTTAACCGGCCTCCCCATGGGCGGTGGAAAAGGCGGCTCCAATTTTGATCCCAAGGGCAAGTCCGACAGGGAAGTTATGGCGTTCTGCCAGAGCTTTATGACAGAGTTGTACCGTCATATTGGAAAGGATACGGATATCCCCGCAGGCGACATCGGTGTGGGCGGCAGAGAGGTAGGATACCTGTTCGGCCAGTACAAGAGGATCACCGGTTTATACGAGGGCGTTCTCACCGGCAAGGGCCTGACCTTTGGCGGCTCTCTGGCAAGGACACAGGCAACCGGCTACGGCCTGGTGTATATACTGGATGAGATGTTAAAGCACAACGGCAAGGAACTGGCGGGAAAGACCGTACTTGTGTCCGGTTCAGGAAATGTTGCCATCTACGCAACCGAGAAGGCACAGCAGCTGGGTGCCAAGGTAGTTGCCTTAAGCGACTCCAATGGCTATATCTATGACGAGGACGGCATTAAGCTGGATATTGTTAAGGAGATCAAGGAAGTCCGCAGGGCACGCATCAAGGAGTATGTGGATGCTGTTCCAACCGCTGTTTACACAGAGGGCAAGGGAATCTGGACCATTCCATGCGATATCGCTCTTCCATGCGCTACCCAGAACGAGCTGAACCTGGAGGATGCCAGGACACTTCTGGCAAACGGCTGCTTTGCAGTGGCAGAGGGCGCTAACATGCCGTCCACCCTGGAGGCAACAGAGCTGTTTGTTGAGAAGAAGATCCTTTTCATGCCTGGAAAGGCAGCAAATGCAGGCGGCGTGGCAACCTCCGGTCTGGAGCAGAGCCAGAACGCGCTGAGAATGTCCTGGTCCTTTGAGGAAGTGGATGAGAAGCTTCATACGATCATGGTCAATATCTTTGCAAAGGCTGCTGATGCGGCTGAGAGATACGGAGTGGCCGGCAACTATGTGGCAGGCGCTAATATCGCGGGATTTGAGAAAGTAGTAGAAGCCATGCTGGGCCAGGGGATCGTGTAATATAAAGCAGTCCGGCGGATAAGAATGTAAGTATTATGGATCAGAAGGGGCAAGACCGAAATTTGGTGTTCGGTCTTGCCCCCTTTTTCTGGTTATTTCGGGGAGTATTTGGATGTTGAAAGCGCCTCCCGGATTTTTGGATTCCACAAACCTCAATTACATATTATGTCAAATATTAATGCCAAATGAGTAGAATTTTCCTGTAAATATCCCCCTCTCCTTGCTTATAGTCAAAACTACTTCTAAGTTGTCATTGAATCCCAAACTTTATCATGCTAAAATAGCGGTAGAAAATATGGTTTTCTAAGTGATTTTTCCAAATCATTTCCACAAGACAGAAAAATCTGTGTTTTTTGATTTAGAAAACAAAGTAAACATGGGTAACATACAGGAAATTTCAGCCATAAGACTTAATAAAAAAAGTTTTAAAAACCCTTTTTCGGTGAAATCATGTGGAATAAATGTGGAATTTGGGGGAAAACAAAACGTGGGAGGGCGTGGGTCATGCAGAATAAGAGACAGGGTGAGATCGTACGGTATTTGTCTGAGGTAAAGTTTTCTAAGATTGAGCAGCTGGCAGAGGTGTTCCAGGTTTCCATAGAAACCATCCGCCGGGATCTGTTGGAGCTGGAAAAGGAATCTTCCATCAAGCGGGTCAGGGGAGGCGCTGTGTACAATAACCTGAGGGCCCAGGAGATGGAGTTTGAGCGGAAGATGGAAAAGCACCAGATGGAAAAACAGGCCATAGCCAGGCTGGCTTCCGAATACATCAATGACGGGGATGCCATTGCCATGAGCAATGGGACCACCTCCCTGGCGCTGGCCAGATGTTTGGCAGAACGCAAGAACCAGCTCACTGTTATCACCAATTCACCTGATGTGGCCATTGTCTTAAATGAAAATAAGAGCAGCAGCGTATATCTGACATCAGGATACCTGCGCAAGCACAACCGGAGCCTGGTAGGCAGTATGAGCAGTGACACGCTGGGCAACTTTAGGGTGGATAAGGCCATTGTGAGCATTGACGGGATCTCCATTCAGGACGGGGTTACGGAATATAACACAGAGGAGGCGGCCGTGTTAAAGAAGATGCTGGAAATCGGACATACCCGTATGGTCCTGTGCGAGTTCAGCAAATTCAGCGAGGTGGCCTTCAATAAAGTTTGTTCCGCGGAACAGATCGATTATGTGTTTACAGACTGGAATATTTCTTCAAAGGAGGTAAAGGCCTGGGCTGACATTAATGTAAAGGTGGTGGCCGCATCCCAGGGAAGTGTGGAGAAGTCTTGGAATTGTCAGTAAAACAACAAATTTATGTTGCAAAATACGAATAATATCCACAGAAAGCTGTCGATTGGTTGAATTGACAGCTTTTGTTCATTTTGTTAAGATAATATTATCGAAAATTCAAAAAAATGTGGAGATTGCACAATGAAACATGAAAAAAAGTTGATAGTAAATGGGAACGTGGTACTCCCCGGCCATGTATCCCAGGTCTCACTGTTAGTGGAAAACGGGAAGATCAAGGCGCTGCTGGACGAGGGAATGGATGTTCCGGCAGACTGTGAGGTGATTGATGCACTGGGAAAGACCGTGATGCCGGGTATGATTGACAGCCACAATCACATGGCGGATCCGGGGCCCTATAATTTCAGGGAGGACTGGTACTGCGGATCCTGCAGCGCTGCCTCGGGCGGTATCACTACCATATGTGACATGCCCCTTCCCTCAGAACCGGCCACCATTGACCGGCCGGGGTTTGAACTGAAAAAGGGCATTGCAGAGCAGCGCTCCGTTGTGGATTTTGCCCTGTGGGGAGGATTGATCCCCTCCAGCATTAAGGATATGAAGGAAATGCATGATCTTGGCTGTATTGGATTTAAGGGGTTTATGTGCTTTGCAACAGACGCCTATCCACGTATTACGGATGGTTATCTGGTGGACGGGATGCGGACGGCTGCTTCCTTTGATGGTCTGATCGCACTTCATGCTGAGAATGCGGAGGCAGCGGATTTTGGATGCCAGCATTATTCCCGGATCCGGTGTGAGGACGAAGCCTGCTTTGATGATGCCCGCCCGTGGTGGACAGAGTATGATGCGATCCAGAGGGCGGTTCTGTTTGCAAAAATGACAGGTGCCAGATTGGAGATCTGCCATACCACCATCAGCCAGGGAGCGGAATTCCTTCGCAATGCCAAAAAGGAAGGGACGCGCGTATATGTGGAGACATGTCCCCATTATCTCATTTTTGACAGGGATGTGCTGAGAGAGAAAAAATCATTTGCTAAATGTACGCCTCCGTTCCGCAGCAGGGAGAATGTTGAGAAGATGTGGGAGTATGTGATGGACGGGACCATTGATGTAATCGGTTCGGACCATGGGCCATACACGGATGAAGAAAAGGTGAGAGCCAATGATTTCTGGAAGGAGTTCTGTGGATTCGGATGCAATGACGTGATGCTGGCAGCCATGATATCCGAGGGTGTGAACCGCAGAGGCCTGTCATGGGAAAAGCTTGCGGACCTTACATCTGCAAATGCAGCCAGGATGCTGGGACTGTATCCCAGGAAGGGAAACCTGCTGCCAGGAGCTGATGCGGACTTTATTTTTATTGATCCCAATGAGAACTGGGTTTATGACGGAAGCAAATCCTTCTCAAAGACAAAGAGTGTTAAGGGACCGTATCAGGGAATGGAGCTTAAGGGCCGGGTAACGGACACCTATGTGCGCGGCGAGCGTGTTTACGGGGATGGAAAGATCCTATGTCAGGCAGGATATGGAGCCTTTGTTAAATGCGAGGCATAAACATAAAGAATTCAAAGCGGAGGGAGGAAAAGATGAAGCTGATCGAAGGGTTTGAGGAGAGGGACCGCTGTGGGCGTTCGGTTTTCAGTCATAACGGCCTGTCATATGAGCTGATTCCGGAATACGGGAATTTCCCGGATGAATTTGAGTTTTCCATGTATTCCGGCGGCTGCTGTGACAAAGAGGACAACCTGTTTATGATGTGCCGCGACACGGAACATCCGGTGGTAATGCTGGACGCCAGGGGAAACTATGTGAAGAGCTTTGGAAAGGGGCTGTTCCAGGAGGTGCACAGCCTGTGTGTAACAGAGGAGGACACGCTTTTGTGCGTGGATACAGGACTCCATGTGGTGCGGGAACTGACAAAGGACGGTGAGTGGATCAGGGACCTGGGCAATCTGGGAGTTCCCAGTGACAGTGGTTTTGAAAAAGATGTGTGGCGCAGGATGCAGCGAAGGGGGAAGATCGTACCCACGGACGTGGCCTTTGACAAGGGATGGTCCTTTTGGGCCGGGGTGCAGACCATCAGAAGGGCGGCGCCTCCATTTAACAGGCCCACAGGCGTATGTATGGGGCCAAAGGGAGATATCTTTGTCAGTGACGGTTACGGCAATGCTGCGGTCCACCGTTTTTCCAAGGACGGTACCCTGCTAAGGACATGGGGCGGCCCGGGGGATGAGCCCGGCAGGTTCTACATACCCCACAGCCTGTGGGTAGACAGGTTCAACCGGGTCTGGGTAGGGGACCGGGAAGCCAACAGCGTACATGTATTTGATGAAAACGGCGAAGTACTGGCATATATGAGTGAAAACCTGTACCAGCCAACTGGAATCTGGGCAGATGATACCTATGTCTATATTGCTGAGCGGGGAGGCGGCCTTACCATTGCTGATATGGATATGGAGATTGTGGCCCAGCTGGGCTTTTATAATTCCCCGATCCGCGCCCATGGCATGTGCGGCAACTCAAAGGGAGAGCTGTTCCTGATGCCCCTGTCCACCTATGACCGTCACTTTTTGATGAAACTTGTGCCAGTAAAGTAAGAGTTGGTACTTAAAATATTAAAATTCATGTTTAGAAAGGAAGAGTAGAATGAAAAAAGTCGTATCCTTAGTTTTAGTATGTGCATTAACACTTGGTTTAACTGCATGTTCCGGAGGCAAGTCCCCTGCACCGTCATCCAGTGGGGACACTGCCGCCCAGACACAGGCAAGTGCAGATAAGTCCCAGGATGGAGCGGCAGCAGCACCTGCTAATACCGATGAACCGATCGTAATTGGTTTTCTGGGGTGGTCATCAGGCCCCGATTCCCTGTATGGCCTTGTCCCGCAGTACCTGTTAACTGACTATTTTAAGGAGGTTAATCTAAATGGAGGCTGGCTGGGCCGGGAGATTGATTTCCGGACCTATGATGTTTCCGGCTTAGGCGGTGATTTCTCTGAGGCTGTTAATGCCACCAATAAGCTGATACAGGCCGGCGTGGACGTCATTATTGGGCCTTCCAACTCTACGCAGAGTACAGCTGTTGCTGAAATATGCAACCGTGAAGGCGTTCTGCACATTCCGTCAGGTTCCTCAGCGATCGTAACAGTGGATGAGAAGGGAGAGACCCGTCCATGGACCTTCCGCGCAGGTCCCGAGAACAGCGATTTTCTGATCAACATTGCCAATTATACATACCATGAGCTGAATAATCCAAAGGTTGCCGTACTCTATGAGACCACTCAGATTGACTGTGTTAATATGCGTGACACATATGTAGATACCCTGGAAGGACTTGGAGGCACCTTTGTGGGAGAGGCAACTTATCAGATTGACGACCAGGAGTTCCGCGCGCAGCTGAGAAATCTGGCTGAGAAGGATCCTGACTATATCTTTATGCCTGCCATGGGTTACAAGGAAATCGGGTATGTGGCCAACCAGCTTAAGGAACTGGGATATGCGGATGAGATCAAGCTTATGACCATTTCAACAGCAGACAATGCCGATCTATTGACACTGGCCGGTCCTGCCCTGGAGGGATGCATATTTAATACCACAGCAGACATGAGCAGCGACCGCTTTACAGAGATCACCAAGCAGTATTATGAAAACCATGGCGCCAGCGGAATGTCCCTGCATGTGGACGGACTGGTTTCCTTTAATGAGGCCAAGCTGGTGGAATACGCCATTAATACGGCAGGCTCTACGGATCCTGAAGCCATGCGTAAGGCCCTTGAGGAGGCGGATTACATTGATCTGATCACATGCCCGGTACAGGGATATGATGAACACCATAATCTGGTAGGGTTTGAGTATAATGTTGTTACGGTCCAGAACGGGGAGTTCGTCAGTCTGGGCGCTTATGCCACTCCTGTAAAGTAACAAAAGATTCTTATATCTGGTGCAAACGTAGGCCGTCTGTTGTCATGGAATGGATCATGTGGCACAGACGGCTGTGCTTATTACAAAGTGAGCGAGGTAGATGACTTATGAATATGTTTTTACAGCAGCTGGTCACTGGCATCTCGATCGGCAGTGTTTATGCGTTGTTGGCTGTAGGTTATGCGCTGGTATTCAGCGTATTTAACTTTTCCAACTTTGGTTTCGGACCTGTTATGATGTTGGGGGCCTTTGCAGCATTTTATGCCATTCCGGCACTGAATCTTCCATTATTTCCATCCATCCTGCTGGCCATGGTGGTGGCAGGCATTGTGTCTTTTATCATGGAACTTACGGTATACCGCCCCATGCGCCAGAAAAAGACGCTGAAGCTGTATCTGATGATTGCCGGACTTGGGATCAATACGTTTGTGCCTAATGCTGCGATCCAGATTTTTGGCGGCGGGGTACACGCCTTTCCATCGGATTGGGCGCGTGTTACCATTCAGATGGGCGGTGTTGCGGTTCCAAGATCCGATATCCTTGCGGCAGTACTGTCCATACTGATGCTGGCAGGACTCTGGATGTTCCTTTACAATACCCGCATGGGGCTGGGAATCAGGGCCAGTTCCTTTGACACCAATACAGCCAGTCTGATGGGCATTAATGTTAACTTTGTGGCAATGATCGTATTCCTTTTGTCCGGTGCTGCCGCTGGCCTTGCCGGCTGTTTCTACGGCATGAAGTACTCCGTATTTCCCAGCATGGGAGCCATTGCAAATAAGGGATTTGTGGCAGCCACCATCGGTGGCCTGGGAAGTCTTACAGGCGCTGTGATCTCCGGCCTGCTGCTGGGATTTTTGGAAACCATGATAGCCGGCTATGTGTCATCCACGTACCGCGATCTGATTGCTTATGCAATGCTGGTCATTGTTTTGATCTTTATGCCCAATGGAATTCTCGGCAAGGGCATGCATGATAAAATTTAGGGGGTGAAGATGTGGGATATATAGAAGGCATTACCATTAGTACATGTATTAACATTGTGTGTGTCTGCGGTCTGGTCATCCTGGGGCTGTCGGGAAATAGATGGTTCCGAACAGGGGCAGGCGTGACTCATGCGAGTCACGCCTGCCCCTGAAATTTATCCACTAAAAAGAAAAAAA
>NZ_JBEPLZ010000036.1:0-39501 GCF_040545455.1 Enterocloster citroniae
TGCAGACCTACATCTAGTTTAGCACAGGAGTTGCTTTTATCTGAAGATATTCCCTCCACCTGCAGAGCAGGTGGTTTATTTTTACTGTGACACAAGAAAAAGACCCCCGGAGAGCGGCAGCTCTCCGCGGGTCCTTATGTGACATAATGAACCTGCTCTTCTTTTCCAATACTACTGAATCCTTATCCTTCCCTGACCCAGGGGATCCGCATACTCTGCGGTCACAGCCCCGCCCAGGCTTCTGATATAGGAGGACAGCACATCCACGTCCACCATCACCTCATCCTTGATCACATTGCATCCGTTAAACATGGTCATACCATCGCCTCTGGACTTTAACATATAATTGTGGGAGGCCACTGTGTAAGTACGGCTTAAATCAATGGGTTCCCCGTTTACCATAATGTCCTTCACCCTGTAAGGGCCGTTTACACTGATGAAATTCCCCTTCTCATCCAGTTTCACACTGGAGTTCACGGATGAATCAATGGTGTAGGTCAAACCGGACACCTGCAGGAATCCGCCGCACTCCTGGGGATAATCCCTGGACGCCATCTCCAGGGCATCCTTGATGACCTGTCCTGTTGCCTCAACCACGCACCCCATATTTCCATAAGGGAATACTGCCAATGTATCATTGTAGGTGATATTTCCCGGCTTAATATCAGCCCTGATGCCTCCGCCGTTGCTAAGGCCGATATCAGCGCCCAGTTGTGTGCGGTAAGCATCCGCTGTCAGATCTCCCAGATTTGTCTCACCGCTTCTTACCCGGCGGTTTCCGTCTGCGGGATCGTTTACTGTAAGCAGGTAGGGAGTGGTCCCAAGCACTGTTTTTAATGTCTCATTGTACTGGCTCTGTATCCCCTTAATAAAGCGGTCCGTGGTGTAATCCACTGCTTTTCCGTTTTCATTGACAATGCTTCCCCCGGGGATCAGCAGATGGAGTCCCACCGGCAGCAGGTCCGCATTCTTAAGCTTGTCCAGATTGTGGTTGTAGATATCGATCCATCTGTCATAGGAACCCAGCTCCCTTTTTGCGATCCTGCTAAGGGTGTCGTTCTTCCGGACCACATAGTCCCTGGCCAGATCCATTGCCAAAACCTCTGACACCAGCTCTGTGCGTATGGTACCGTCCGTGCCAATGGTCAGCTTCCCAATGTTGTTCAGCTTTGTACCTGTCTGGGTAATGATTACGTCCTGTCCGTCCCTGTTTTTTGCTGTCATGCTTGGGGTAGTCTCATGGGAATGGCCGTCAATACACACATTGATTCCCGTAGTGTTCCTGATTATATTAACAGCACTCCACCGGTCCGTAACCCCTGTCTCTCCCAGATGCCCCACCATGATCACATAATCGGCGCCTTCATTCCTGGCAGCGTCCACACTTGCCTGGACTTGGCTGTACAGACTCTGTCCGCTTTCATCCTCACAAAAGGAATAGATGTAATTACCGGCCCCGTCCTGGAAATAAGCGGGAGTGGACTTGGTAAAGCTCTCCGGTGTGGACACGCCCACATATGCTACCCTGGTATCCCCGTATGTGATCATCTTATAAGGTGCAAACACGGCTGCGCCTGTTGCCGTGCTGATAAAATTACAGGAATAATAACCGCAGTTTAATTTTCCCGCCAGGTCCAAAAACCTTGCCATGCCATAGTCAAATTCATGGTTGCCCGGAACAGCCACATCATATCCCACCTGGTTCATGATATCAATGAGATATCCGCCCTCAGACAGCGTGCCGATCGGCGCTCCCTGAATGGCATCCCCTGCGTCCACAAGGGTAACATAGGGTGTCTGCTGCTGCATCTGCTTTTTGTACAGTGAAAGCCCTGCGTAGCCGATGTTGTCATCCACTCCGCAGTGGACATCGTTTGTGTAAAGCACCACAATATCCTGATCCGCGCCAAATGCAGTGACAGGCATACCGGCTGTAAGGGAACAGATCATTCCCACGGCCAGAAGCAGTGACAGCAGCCTTTGTTTCATTCTTTCTTTCATGAACTTCCTCCTCTCATACTTGAACTTTTAGGGTTAATTTAACTATAGCACATAAAGGGCAATGGCGGAACATTTTTCCAGTCATTAACAGCCAAAAAAATCAGGCCGTACATAGGATACCATCACCATGTACAGCCTGACTGCTCTTCAACCTCTATTATCCAACCCTCAGCTTAAACTTCTGAAGATCCCTGTCAGAATCCACTTTCTCGATCATTGCCCCAAGTCCCTGGAGCTTATCCTCAAAGCACTCATACCCTCTCTGGATATAACCGATCTCATCCACCACCGTATATCCCTCTGCTGCAAGACCTGCGATCACAAGGGCCGCCCCTGCCCGTAAGTCCGGCGCGTTTACCTGCGCTCCCGTAAGGCGCTTCACTCCATCAATCACAGCCACATTTCCCTCTACCTTTATGTTGCTGCCCATTCGGGCCAGCTCATCCACGTACTTAAAACGGTTCTCAAAAATGCTTTCCGTCACCATACTTGTACCACTGGCCAGCACAAGGGCAACCGACATCTGAGGCTGCATGTCCGTTGGAAATCCAGGATACGGCAGGGTCTTTATATCTGTGTGGCGCTGTGACGGTTTACCCACCACGCGGACCGCGTCATCAAATTCAACCACCTCACATCCGATCTCTATGAGCTTAGCGGAAATGGCTTCCAAATGCTTAGGTATTACATTTTTGATCATAATATCCCCTCTGGTAGCCGCGGCAGCGCACATAAACGTACCTGCCTCGATCTGGTCAGGGATAATGGAATATTCAGTTCCATGGAGCCTGTCTACGCCTCTGATACGGATGGTGTCGGTTCCGGCTCCCTTAATATTGGCTCCCATGCTGTTTAAGAAGTTTGCCACATCAACAATATGGGGTTCCTTTGCCGCATTCTCCAGAATGGTCTGCCCCTCTGCCAGGGCGGCTGCCATCATAATGTTAATGGTCGCTCCCACGGAAACAACATCCAGATAAATATGGCTTGCTACCAGGTCAATGGCATGGGCGATCACTGCCCCGCGCTCAATAACTACCTCTGCTCCCAATGCCCTAAAGCCCTTGATATGCTGGTCAATGGGCCTGCTGCCGATATTGCAGCCTCCGGGAAGGGGAACCTGGGCACTCTTATACTTACCCAAAAGAGCGCCTATAAAATAATAGGAGGCGCGGATCTTACGGATATATTCATCGTCAACGGATACTTCTTTTATATTGCCTGCGTTAATCTTAACAGTGTGTCTGTCAATCCGTTCAACCCTTGCGCCGATCTCCTGAATTGCCTCTAACAGTACATTGATATCTCTCACATCCGGCAGATTATCAATTAAAACATCTTCATCTGTCATGATCGAAGCGGCCAGGATACCCAGTGCAGCGTTTTTCGCTCCGCTTACGGTCACATCACCCACTAACGGGTTACCGCCTTTGATTATATATTGTTCCATTCCACACCTCTGATATTTATTTAAACAAATCTCATTTCTATGGATAATAGTCCTAAATAATTACGTAAAAATTTGTTCATAATTTATTTACATCTTTCTTAGATTATACCATAAGAATCAGATTTGTAAAGTAAAACGCGCCGTACAGGCCCCGGCCCCTTCCATCCGCGGGCTGATCCAAAGGCTCTTTAAATATTCCGCCGTCTGTTTACATCCATGCAGACTGCCGGAAAAAGACAAAAGGACACGGCCCGGATCCAGGTCCGTGGAAAGATTCCACAGACATGATCTCAGGCCGTACCATTTACCGGAGCTTATTGGTTTTTACTGAAAAAACAGTGTATTTACATCCAGTGCTTCTTCGATCATATCTGACTCCAGCATAAAATCAGCTGTTTTCTGGAAGCCGTCTCTGTCCTCATCGCTGATTTCCATGGAGAAATCATAATATCCATACATTTCCTTTACTGCCTCTTCCTCCAAATCCAGTTCCTGAGCCACAATTTTTAATGCCTCCTCCTGGTTATCCTGCATAAATCCGGAAATTTCTTCCTGGGCTTTCATGAAACGCTCAATCACATCCTGGTTTGCATCATAAAAATCCTGTCTTACCGCCACTGCAATGATGGCTTTGATCAGACCTTCCCCGTCAGCCACCATGTGGTATCCCTGCTGTTTTGCCTGATAAGCCGTGGCTCCTGCGATCAGCGCCACATCCACGCTGCCGCCATCCAGGCCCGCTTTTGCATCCGGGATTCCCATATTCACATAGTTAACATCCTCAATAGTCATACCGCCCTCTGCAAGATAGGCGACCAGCAGCTCATGAAGATTTGTGCCCGCCGGTCCGGCAATGGTCTTTCCCTTCAGGCTCTCCGGTGTGGTCAGGCTGTCATCCGTGGAATACATGCAGAATGCCTTGGGGGACCGGCTGTACATGTTAAGCACCTTGATATCAGCTCCATTGGCAGCTGACAGGATCACGGAGGTTGCGCCTACTGCATAGAGGATCTGCACATCCCCTGATGCCAGGGCCTGGGTCTGGTCCGCCCCTGAATTGATCTCCGCATACTCCACGGAAATCCCCATATCCTCAAAGCTCTTTGCAAAGATTTCCTGGTTCTTTTCAATGATGGAAGGTACGTTAAGAGGTGAAACCACATAGGTAAATACCAGCTTGTCAATACCTGACGCTGCTTTCTGTGTATCCGTATTCTCCTCTGTATTTCCTGCATCCTTGCCGCTCTCAGAGGAATTGCTCTCCTCTGGTGATTCCTTCTCTGTCTGTGACTGCTGTTCTGTCTGGGCCCCGGTCGCTGCTCCCGTGGAAGATCCGCCACACCCAGTAAGTGCTGTCACCCCCATGCAGATTGCCATTCCTAATGCCATTAATCGTCTCATAATCCATATCCTCCTGATTCTTACTTTGAATTTTTATAACTTTTCAGTACGGCCCATCTTCTTGACCGGAAAATTCGGTCAAGAAGCATCGGATGTCCATCCGATGTGAAAATGGGTGCAAAAACGGACTTATAAGCGAGCTTAACGCCCGCTTTTGCACCCATTTTCCCGCCGTGCTGAACTGTTACAAATTTTTTATAATATCCCTTTTCAGGGAAATAAACATGTCATCCAGCAGATTCCGTTCCCCTGTGGTCTCAGGAACCTGATACTGGGCCTTTACCAGCCCTTTTTCGATCACTACGATCTTATGCCCAAGGATCAGGGCCTCATCAATGCTGTGGGTCACAAACAGGATACTGCTCCCCTGTTTTTTCTGGACCCGCATAAGCTCCTTTTGCATCTGCTCCCTGGTAAAATAGTCCAGTGCCGCGAAGGGCTCGTCCATCATAATAAAGGACGGCTCATATGCCAGTGCTCTTGCAATGGCTGTCCTCTGCTGCATCCCCCCGGAAAGCTGGGAGGGATAAGCTTTCTCAAATCCATCCAGTCCAACGGTAGCAACAATGTCAGCTATTTTTTTACTGTCCTGCTCCTTTTTGCCAAGCCCAAACCTTATGTTGTTCCACACCGTAAGCCATGGCATCAGCCTTGGCTCCTGGAATACAAAGGCGGTCCTGTGGGATTCCCCGTATCGTATTTCCCCTTGGTCCACTTTCTCCAGACCGCCTGTCAGGCGCAGAAGGGTTGTTTTGCCGCATCCGCTGCGTCCCAGGATCACGGTGATCCGGTTGGACGGGACCTGCAGGCTGATGCCGTTCAGGACCTGGACCGCCCTGTCTTCCACTAAGTACTGTTTGTGTACATTTATAAGCTCAATCCCAGCCATTATCACAGGATCCTTTCAATAATTTACTGATTGCCAGGGCAAAGATACGATCCGTCACATATCCCACCATACCGATGACCAGGATTCCCACGATCACCTTGTCTGTTCTGGACATCTGCTGGGCAAACAGGATCATGTGGCCCAGTCCGGTGGATGCCGCCACCATCTCAGCCCCAATGATCGCCCTCCAGCTGTATCCCAGGCCAATGCGCATACCCACCAGAATATCCGCTGATGCATAGGGCAGGATGATCCGCAGGAACTTACGCCCTCTGGAGTATCCAAACATGTCCCCCACTTCCAGAAGCTTCCTGTCGCATCCTGTAAACCCTTTTACTATATTTAAGTACATGGGGAAAAAGGATGCCAGCACAATGATCACGGTCTTCGTTGTCTCCCCGATCCCACACCATAAGATCAAAAGCGGTATCATGCTAAGTGGCGGGACATTGCGGAAAAACTGGACCATATACTCATAATATTTGCCGGACGCAGGCAGCAGGGCCCGCGCCATTCCAAGGACAAAGGCCAACACAAAGGCAATTGCAAATCCCTTCATGACGCGGATAAAGCTTATATATATATCCTTCCACAGCTCCCCTGTGACCAGCATTTTTATAAAACTCTGCAGCACCTTGGACGGCGGAGGCAGCACATAGGCGCTGAGGATACCGGACCGGCTTACCATGTACCACACCAGCAATACGGCCCCGATTCCAATGAGGGGCGCCGCCGCATTTTTCCACCTATGCTTCATCCTTTACCACCCCATCTCCATTGTGACAGCCCCTGTGGCAATACAGCATTTCCACCAGACGGACCGTTTTCCACTCCCCGCCTTTTACATATTGCTCAATATCTTCCCTGCCTGTGAGGCTCTCCGTTTTAAATCCCAGCTCTTTAAAAAATCCAGGCGGTATGGGGCTGGACTCGATCACCTTTCCCTTGGGGCTCTGTCCCAGCTCCTTAAGCAGCCCGTTCCACGTGACAAACCGGGTATCCTTTAACTTCAGTGCATTGCCCATATCCGCCAGGGAACGGCATGGGGTTGTAATGATCTTCTTTCCATCCCTCAAGTCTTCCCGTCCGCTGATCTCCCTTGCACAGTGGATCAGAATAGGCTCGATCTTTGCCACCTTCATCACATCCTTTACCAGTCCGCTGGCCATGGGACATCGTGCATCCGCCACTGTTTCCCCGCTTTCCTCAGTAAGCTTTTTATACTTGTCCTTTACGATCCGGCCCCAGTCCGTCTCACACCGCACCTGGTCCAGATCATGGGCTTTTAAAAATGCATCCAGTATACCGCTTTCATACATACTTTCCGTTACCGGATTAATCCATATATATGTCAATCCTCATTTCTCCTCACCTTCAAGGTTAGATTACCCTAACCAGCTTATACAGCATATCAAATAACAAGAAAAAAGTCAACTCCCTCCCAGCCCATATCCTGTCTCTGAGCACTGGAAGAAATTGACTTTCTACTTTTGACTTTTTACTTTTAACTTTTATGCTTTTGACTTTCTATTCTCTAATTCACGGACAGGGCGCACAGAAAATCATTCTGCAGATTATTAAAATACTCCGTGGCATCCCCCAGTCCCATTTTCCTGGTCTCCTGTGTCTGGGGATCATAGATGGTCACATTGTACTGATCGTATCCTGAAAGCAGTACATACTGTCCTGTCTCAACATAGGCGATCACGGGAATTCCCTTATCAATATAATACAGCACCTGGCTCAGACTGCAACCGTCCGCATCAATAAGGATCAGTCCGTCCTCATACATATTGCTTCCCGTAAAGGAATCCAGGTACTTTGTCACCTTCCTGGCTTCATCCACCGGCGATTTAATGGTTCTGATATTTCTCCGGTTAATCCTATCCCACACAATGTGCTGGTTTCCGTCCGTTACAAATCCCATCTGTCCATATGCCATTGACACCGCGGTGCTGAAGTTTCTGGATGCTCCTATATAATGGCCGCCCCCATACGCATAAAATACCATATCGGAATCCGCCTGCACGGCGCTGGCCGTACTCACATCCAGGGTGCTTGTATATTCATAGGAAAATGCTTTTGGCGCTGATGTCTTCACCTTGTCCGCATTTGTATCATGGTCCGCCTGTACAAAATATACCCTTCCCTTTTCCTTGGAAGCAAAATACCCGATACCTGCCATGACATCCTGATCCACCTTCTGATTGCAGACAATGGTGTCCTGGTCCTGGTACATGTACTGGTTTTCCCCCAAACGCACCAGGCGCTTCAGATGGATCCTGCCTTCCTCAGCCACCACATCGGCAATGTAAATTCCGTCTTTCCTGTACTCGCTTTCCACCTGCATCTGGTTGTCCACAATATACATAGCGTACATGGGGCTTCCCTTTCTCCGCCCATTGACGATCCAGCTGTCCCTGGAATTGCTAAGACCGTAGATCAGGTCATTCCCGACAAATCCCAGCACTCTCACATAATCTCCCTGAGCTCCTACGATTTCCTGTTTCTGGGCTGTGTTAAAGTCCATCACATGCACCTTATCCGACTCATAGAGCTTGGAACCTTCCTGCCAGGCAACGCGGCTTCCGTCCCCGCTTACTGCAAAACTTCCCTCTGTAAGGCCCTGGGCAACCACCAAAGACTCATTGCTCTTTAGATCGATCCCATACACACTTCCCTCCACCATCAGGTACATCATATTATTGGCACTGAGGTAGGAAAGGTTGTTTACATCCTCCCGGATCTTTTCAAAGGATTCCGTGGCCGGCAGATAAAATTTTTCATTGACCGTATCCTGTGCCCAATCATAGCTGTAAAACACGATTCCCATTCGTCCTTCATATTTACCCCTGTTCATATATCCATAGACAAGAAAATCCACGGTTCCATTGTCCTGAACAGATAATATTTTCACATCATGCTTATTGTAATTACTTCTGACACCGTCATCCTGGCTGCTGTCAAATGTAAATACACGCACCATCTGGTTTTCCTTCTGGTCGTAGCACCACAGATCTCCCCCTGTTTTAAAGGCCAGATATTGGGAATTTGTACTTTTGGCAGCTCTCACCATGGTATCATTTGTAATTCCAAGGAGTATTTTCTTACCTGAAAATGCTTCCGCGCTTCCCTCAAATATCTCATTTGCATTCCGCTCATAATTCATGAGATAGATGCGCTGTTCATTCCATTTCATGGTAAAATTGTCCTCGGTATCGATCAGAACGGGCGTATGGCCGCTTTCCTCCAGGGATACCGTATACCTGACCCGGACCTGACCCATGATCCCGTCAAACTCCTGAAGTGTTATCTGTGGTTCTCCCACCATTTCCACATCCATTCCGTCCCAGGTCAGGTGATTAAAGCTGGCCCTGATGGTAACATGTCCAAGAGAACTGTTATCCTCCGTATCACTGGTCTCCAGATATGACACAAGGTCCCTGGCCTGATTGTAATCCAGGCTCTTCCTGGTAAACTCTTCAGCCAATGTCACCATATCATCCGCATACGTGTTATCAGGCCACATGATCCTGGTATAATAATGGATCGTCTTTTCGCTGGTATTGACCGTCAACGTAAGGAAATACGGCTCGTTCCTGATCAAAAGATTCTGGATCGGCAGCGTGGCTTCCGTACTTCCACCACTGCTTTCCCATTGAGAAAGCTCGGTCCGTTCGATCAGCCGGTCCATGGACAGGTTTCTCACCTCATAGCTGATACCTGTAATGGTATTTCCATATTCCGCAATCCGTATATTCATTCCACGGTTTTCAGGCAGCACAGAGATACTCTCCCTGGCTGCCTGATTCCCCATCTCCTGCATATAACCATGCAGGCAGTTGATCTCTTTTCCATTTAACTCAGTATATATGACCGGCAGTTCCGGTTCATCCATAGAGGTGTATACAGTATACTCCTTCTCCATGGTATTTCTGGCACTTACAAAATAAACGATAATGGCCGTTATAAATATCAGGAATAAAATCCCTACTTTTTGTAATGTTCTTTTCATATGTGAATCGTTTCCTCATAAACAGGTTTGTTTTGTATCTTTCTATTATTTTATATAATAACCATGAAAACTACAACTTAATCTTTTCTAAATTTTATTAATGCTAAACCCCTGGTACAGCCTTTATTAAATAACCGGGTATATATGGTGTGATCATTCAAACGATCGTTCCTTTTCTAAAAGATACAAAATCCCCTTGAACACCGCCTGTTAAACATCTCATTGAGAAGCAGCACCTTGATCATATCCCTAAGCCATGACTGCCTTGGATCCGGCTTTGGTCTGGGCGGCGGGGGTACCGGCCTAGGGGGCGGGGGTACCGGCCTCGGGGGCGGGGGTACCGGCCTCGGCGGCTGCGGTGGTCTGGGCGGCGGGGGTACCGGCCTCGGCGGCTGCGGCGGTCTGGGCGGCGGGGGTACCGGCCTCGGCGGCTGCGGCGGTCTGGGCGGCGGGGGTAACGGCCTCGGCGGCTGCGGCGGTCTCGGCGGCTGCGGCGGCCTTACAGGACCTGGACCCATGGGTGGTCTTCCTGGTCCCGGTCCCATGGGCGGTCTTCCCTGGCCTTGACCTGGTCCCATGGGTGGTCTCTCCGGCCCTGGTCCCATGGGCGGTCTTCCCTGGCCTTGACCCGGTCCCATAGGCGGTCTTCCTGGTCCTGGTCCCATGGGCGGTCTTCCCTGGCCTTGACCCGGTCCCATAGGCGGTCTTCCCTGGCCTTGACCTGGTCCCATAGGCGGTCTTCCCTGGCCTTGACCTGGTCCCATAGGCGGTCTCTCCGGCCCTGGTCCCATGGGCGGTCTTCCCTGGCCTTGACCTGGTCCCATGGGCGGTCTTCCCTGGCCCTGGCCTGGTCCCATAGGCGGTCTTCCCTGGCCCTGGCCTGGTCCCATAGGCGGTCTCTCCGGCCCTGGTCCCATGGGCGGTCTTCCCTGGCCCTGACCCGGTCCCATGGGCGGTCTTCCCTGGCCCTGGCCTGGTCCCATAGGCGGTCTCTCCGGCCCTGGTCCCATAGGCGGTCTTTCCTGACCCTGGCCTGGTCCCATGGGCGGTCTCTCCGGCCCTGGTCCCATGGGCGGTCTTCCCTGGCCCTGACCCGGTCCCATGGGCGGTCTTCCCTGGCCCTGGCCTGGTCCCATAGGCGGTCTCTCCGGCCCTGGTCCCATAGGCGGTCTTTCCTGACCCTGGCCTGGTCCCATGGGCGGTCTTCCGCCTTGCGTCCTAGCCATTTCCTTTCCTCTCATCTCCTGGATTTCCATTTTTTCTTCCAGGGAATGTACATTAAACCCATTATCAAATTCATTACTATTTTTTAAAAGGCTAGAACGACTTCCATTCCCACCCGTGTTAACCGCACGTATGGAAGTTGACTCCGCTATATGTTCTGAATTATGATCCTGTGCCTTTACCATGTTGTTATCTGGTCCCTGATCTGAATAATCCGGGATTATGTCCAGACGCTGCATATCCTTTTTCAGTTCCGCCATCTCCAAAGCGCTTTTATCTGCTTCCGTTATGTTCCACATGCTTTGCACGCGCTCCGGCCCTTCGGATGAAATGACTGTATTATAGATGGAATCACATAGCCGGTTTATCATCAGATGATCCGGATACTCATCATACATGGGACTGTTTTTATAATCCAGTCTGTCACATGCTTCTGATACATATCCCTGAAGTATTTTAATTCCTGACGGATACATACTTTTCAGATACTCTATATCCTGCATTTACTCTTCCTTTACCAAGTTTCTCTTACCAATATCATATGCACGTTCTTCTCACTCTGCCCCTTTCTTTTGTTTTTTCTTCAAAAATAATATAAAACCGGAGTTTCCATATCTACGGCGGAAACTCCGGTTTCTGTAAATTTATGTAAATTCTTGTAGAATCCTTGATCAATTCTTTTTCACATATCCCAATGCCTGTTCCAGAGCTTCCTGTTCTTCATTTCCAAGAACAATGTCTGTCTGGCCCATATCTACTTCCTTCATATAGAGATAACAGCCTTCCCTGCTATGGACACAATTCATAACAAACCCACTGTTGGTATAGTCCAGCACAGATAATGCAAAACTGAGATTTCCTCCCATGCCTTTAAACGCATTATATTTTACAATACCATACTTTTGGAAAGAAGCCCTGAAGTTGCGGTTCAGAGTCCGGATGGAATCCTTATTTGACCTGTCTTCTGCCCTCAAATCACGAAGTTCATCCAACTCGTCCATAATCATGTCTTCCAGAGTTTCCGCATCCTTGCCCCGCATGAAATAATCGTATTTGCGGTCCAGTTTTCTCAGCTTTGCCATTGTCACAATGACCAGTATCAGCAGCAAGACCACTATTGTCATAAGTCCCAAAATAATATATGCGGGATCAAATGGACATTGATTTAAAATGCTGTTCTCCATTGTATATCTTCTCTCCTTTGTGTCTAACGAATAGATTCAATCATTTCCACAATCCGCTCTAATTCTGCTTCCGAATAATATTCAATCTCTATCCGGCCCTTATTCTTGTCCTTATTATGGATACTTACCTTTGTACCCATAATGGTTTTCATTCTATCTTCCAGATTCTGGTATATGATAGCAAGGGTTTCATCCTTGGACTTTTCCTTCTTTTCCTCATGACCATCAGCCGCATCCTTAGCTAAACGTTTTACCAGACGCTCTGTCTCCCTGACACTCAAAGCTCCATCTAAAATAAGCTTTGCTGCTTTTAACTGAAGCACTTTGTCATCTAATGACAGTAATGCCCGGGCATGTCCACTGGATATAAGGTTCTGTATGAGCATTTCCTGTATTTGTTCATCCAGTTTCAAAAGTCTCATGGAGTTTGTTATGGTGGCCCTATTTTTTGCAACCCTGACTGCAATCTCTTCCTGAGTTAAATGGAATTCTTTTACCAGCTGCTGGTAAGCCAAGGCTTCCTCAATTGGATTTAAGTCAGCCCTCTGCACATTCTCTATCAGTGCGATCTCCATACTTTCCTGTTTGCTATACTCTCTTAGTACAACTGGAATTTCCTTTAAGCCCGCGATTTTCGCGGCCCGCCATCTGCGTTCTCCGGCTATGATCTCATAAAAGGTCCCTTTTTTCTGTACTAAAAGCGGCTGAAGAACACCGTACCGTTTAATGGATTCAGCCAGTTCACAAAGCTGTTCCTCGTTGAAATCCTTTCTCGGCTGCTCTTTGTTTGGTTCAATCAAAGCCAGCTTGATCATCAACTCGCTGCCCTTTTCTTCCCCTTTATCAGTTGCCGCCGCCTTGGCTTTCGCAATATCTTCTTCGCTTTCTTTTATAACATCCTCACCAAAAATGGCACCCAATCCTTTTCCTAAACCCTTCTTTGCCATTACAACTCTTCTCCTCTGCTCATTACTTCTGCCGCAAGCATTCTATAGCTTTCAGCCCCCGTTGATCTGGAATCATAGAAATTAATTGACATACCATGGCTGGGAGCTTCGGCCAAACGGACATTTCTTGGAATAATGGTTTTATAAATTGTTCGGTTTAAACTGCTTTTAACACTTTCCACAACCTCCAAGGAAAGGTTAGTCCTTGCATCATACATGGTGAATACCACACCCTCCAGTTCCAAACCCGGGTTCAGCTTCCGCTTCACAAGATCTACTGTTTTTAGTACCTGATTCAGTCCCTCCAGAGCATAATACTCACATTGTATGGGAACCAGCACCGTATCCGCTGCTGTCAGTGCATTGATTGTCAATATATTTAAAGATGGGGGACAGTCAATCAGAATAAAATCATATGTATCACGTACCTGATTCAGACAATTACTGAGAAGTTTTTCCTTATCTTCCACTTCCTGAAACTCGATTTCCGCACCTGCCAGGTTCATATCCGAGGGCAGAATATCAAGATTCGGCTGTATCTCATTTATAATACACTCCTCAACAGGTTCCTCTTCGATCAGCATGTCATATACTGTTTTATCAAAATCCTCCCGTTCCAATCCCAGACCACTGCTGGCATTTCCCTGGGGATCAAAATCCACCAGCATTACCTTTTGACCGGCCTCAGCCAGACAGGCGGCAAGATTAATGGCCGTGGTCGTTTTCCCAACCCCGCCCTTCTGATTGGTTATAGTTATTATTCGTCCCATTTGTATTGATTCCTTTCTCGAAAAAATAAGCCTTCTTCGATTACTTTTACGATTATATCACAACTCTAATTCTTTTCCTATGCATAATTCTTAGAAACTCATAATTTTACCGTTTTATACAAAAAATGTTTCACGTGAAACATTTTTATGTCATAAAACTCTTAAGAATAATTTAATCCTCTACCCGTTGTAATAGCCCCCAGCTTGTATTATAATAGATAAAACAACCAAAACCAGGAGAGTATAATTGAATGAAAACAAGAAGTAAATTATTAACATTACTCATACTGTCAGCTGGAGCAGCCACTACCACTGCTCTTATTAATAAAGCAATCAAACTATCAGCTACATCCCGTAATGTATTAGGTGAGCCGGAAGCTCTCTGTTACAAGTGGCGTCTGGGTAATATTTATTACACCAGGACCGGCAGTGGAAAACCACTTCTCCTGGTCCATGACCTTACACCTGCTTCCAGCGGATACGAGTGGAAGAATCTGGTTGGTAAGCTTGCAGAAAATCATACCGTCTATACCATTGATCTGTTAGGTTTTGGACGTTCAGAAAAGCCTAATTTGACTTATACCAATTATCTGTATGTACAGCTGCTCTGCGACTTCATCAAGTCTGAGATCGGTCACCGGACTGATATGCTTTCTTCCGGTTCCTCGTCCACTCTGGGAATTATGGCATGTTCCAATTCCCCGGAACTGTTTGACCAGCTTATGTTTATCAACCCTGAAAGCATTTTATCTTCCAGCCAGTTACCCGGAAAGAATGTAAAACTATATAAATTTATGTTGGATCTTCCAATTGTAGGAACTTTAATCTATCACATATCATGCAGTAAACAGGCACTTACCAAAGAATTTATGACAAACTATTACTATAATCCTTATTCTGTAAGGGCGGGCATGATAGATGCATATCATGAAGCAGCACATTTGGGAGAATCACCAAAATCTGTATATGCCAGTCTTGAGTGCAATTATGTGAAATGTAATATTGTAAATGCTTTAAAAAAGATAGATAACAGCATTTATTTGATAGGTGGTGCTGCTCTTGATGAAATGGAAGAACTGATGTCGGAATATAAGGACTATAATCCGGCCGTGGAGACAGCTTCTATTCCCAACACAAAGCTCACTCCTCATTTAGAAAAGCCCTCTGAGGTTTACCAGTTAATTCAAACCTTCCTATCATAGCTTTAAATATGTTTCACGTGAAACATCCGGTTCGGATACCATTGATCCGAACCGTTTTATTTATTATCTCAAGGAAAGGAAATAATTCATATGATACGAATAGGATGCCATTTATCCTCATCAAAAGGGTACCAAGCAATGGCAAAAGATGCAGTCAAAATTGATGCCAATACTTTCCAGTTCTTTACTCGGAATCCAAGAGGTGGAAATGCTAAAGCAATTAACGAAAAAGATGTAAAAGCTTTTTTACTTAAAACAGAGGAGGAAGACATCTCTCCTATCCTGGCGCACGCCCCTTACACTTTAAATGCTTGTTCCGCAGATCCAAGGTTACGGGATTTCGCCAAACGTACCATGGCAGACGATCTTGTAAGAATGGAGTATACACCGGGGAATATGTATAACTTTCATCCGGGATGCCATGTCAAACAGGGGGTGGATGTTGGTGTTTCATATATAGCTGAAATGCTCAATGAAATTCTCACTTCCGAACAGACCACTACTGTCCTGCTGGAAACCATGGCAGGCAAAGGCAGTGAGATCGGTGCGACATTTCAAGAGTTAAAACAAATTCTTGATTTAGTAGATTTATCAGACCATATGGGAGTATGTCTGGATACCTGTCATGTGTGGGACGGAGGATATGATATCGCCAATCATTTAGAAGAAGTACTGGACGAGTTTGATCAGGTGATTGGGCTAAATCGTCTAAAAGCAATTCACTTAAATGACAGCCAAAACCCATTGGGCGCACATAAGGACAGACACGCCAGACTTGGCGAAGGTCACATAGGAATTGATACTTTTTATAAAATTGTGACTCATCCCATTTTAAGCAAGCTTCCATTCTATTTAGAAACTCCGAATGATTTAGATGGCTATAGGAGAGAAATTCACATGATGCGGGAAGCTGCTGATTTATAATTAAATATTAGAAATAGGTTTTTACTACAAATAAGAAAAGAGGAAATGTTTCACGTGAAACATTTCCTCTTTTCTTATATCAATTATTTTAACGGTTCTCTGGTAGGCATTCCCGCCTTACGTGGATACTTTTTTGAGATTGCCTTAATTTTCTCAATTACCACAAGGGATCTGGCAGCATCTGTGCCTGGAAGCAAAAACTTTTTAACCATCTTTTGCTCTCCTCCCAGCAGTCCAATCGCTCTTTGCGCCTGAACCAACTCCTCGTCAATCTCCCCGGACTTATAAGGTACAAAATATCCGCCAACCTTAACAAATGGCATACAATACTCAGAAAGAGATGCCAAATTGGCAACTGCCCTGGACACACATAGATCATAGGTCTCCCGGTGTTCCGCCAACCGTCCCGCATCCTCGGCTCTGCCATGAACAAATGTGACATTCTCCAAATTAAGAGCATCACATACTTCTTCAAGAAATTTTATTCGTTTATTCAAGGAATCCAGAAGAGTTACACGAATTCCTGGAAAAACAATTTTTAATGGAATACCCGGGAAACCGGCCCCTGTACCAACATCAATGATCCGGCTGTTCTCAAACCAGCCCACCCCCTGTTTTCCTGTTTTTTCCATTTCCTGAATTACGGCAAAAAGTGACAAGCTGTCACTAAAATGTTTTGTCACAACCTCATGTTCCTCAGTAATGGCAGTGAGGTTCATTACCTTGTTCTTCTCCACCAGCATTTCATAATAGGTGAAAAACTGATCCATCTGATGTTCACTTAGTCTGATGCCCAGCTGATCCAATTCCCTTTTCATCTGATCTAAAAATGTTTCTGTCATATAGCTCCTCACTGTTTCTCACTGTTTTCTCGTGAAATGCACCAGCAATACGGAAATATCTGCCGGTGAAACACCGGATATCCGGGAGGCCTGTCCAATGGTGGCGGGCTGCACCTTATTCAGCTTCTGGACCGCCTCCCTGCGCAGGCTGTTTACCTCAGAATAATCAAAATTCTCAGGCAGTTTCTTATTTTCCAACTTTCCGAACTGTTCTACCTGTTGAAGCTGGCGTTTAATATAACCCTCATATTTAATCTCAATATTCACCTGCTCCCTTACGTCAGCAGCAAGTTCAGGTCTTTCCTCATCCAGTTCCTCCAGCTTATCATAATCAAGCTCAGGCCTTTTGATCAGCTCCGCCAGTGTGATTCCTGACTTCAGCTGAGTACTTCCATATTTTTCCATACATGCCCGGGTTTTTGGATTTAATCCAACCACCGTGCGGCCAAGCCTTTTAATTTCAAGATCAATGGCCTCCATCTTATGGATCAGCTGTTCATACTCCTTATCACTTACAAGTCCTATGTCATGTCCTATTTTTCTAAGCCTTATATCAGCATTATCCTGTCTGAGAAGAAGCCTGTATTCAGCTCTGGATGTCATCATCCTATAAGGCTCATGGTTTTCCTTGGTTACCAGATCATCGATCAGCACGCCTATATACGCCTGGGAACGGCTGAGAACAACCTGGTCCCTTCCCGTGATCTTCATGGCGGCATTTACACCAGCCATAAATCCCTGAACAGCCGCCTCCTCATAACCGGAGGATCCATTAAACTGCCCGCCTGCGTAAAGGCCGGATATCTTCTTAAACTCCAGTGTTGGTTTAAGCTGAAGGGCATTAATACAGTCATATTCAATGGCATAGGCATTCCTTACAATCTGAACATGCTCCAGTCCCGGCACAGTTCTGTACATTGCATACTGTACATCTTCAGGCAGGGAACTGCTCATTCCACCCAGGTACATTTCACTGGTATAAAGGCCTTCCGGCTCCACAAACACCTGATGGCGGTCCTTGTCCGGAAACTTTACCACCTTATCCTCAATGGAAGGACAGTACCTTGGTCCGGTTCCCTCAATGGCTCCTGAAAACAGGGGGGAACGGTCCAGATTATCTCTGATGATCCTGTGAGTCTCTTGATTTGTATAAGTCAGCCAGCAGGATACCTGCTCCTTTTGGACACTTTCCGGATCCGTGGAAAATGAAAACGGCACCACTCTCTCATCCCCAAACTGCTCCTCCATCTTTGAGAAGTCAATGCTCTTTTTATCTACCCTGGCAGGAGTCCCTGTCTTAAACCGGAACATCTCAATACCATTAGCCTTCAGGGAATCTGTAAGATGGTTAGCTGCCTGCAGCCCATTGGGACCTGTAGGATTGCTCACATCCCCATAGATACATCTTGCCTTCAGATAGGTTCCCGTACAGAGGATCACGCATTTCGCCCTGTACAGAGCGCCGGAAAATGTACGTACTCCCTGTATCTTTCCATCCTCCACCACTATTTCAGACACCTCAGCCTGACGTATGGTAAGATGATCCGTCTGTTCCAGGGTCTTTCTCATCTGTCTGCTGTAATCCTGTTTATCGGCTTGAGCCCGCAGGGAATGGACAGCCGGTCCCTTGGATTCATTGAGCATTTTCGACTGGATAAAAGACTTGTCAATATTCTTTCCCATCTCTCCGCCCAAAGCGTCCAGTTCCCGTACCAGATGTCCCTTGGAACTGCCACCCACATTGGGGTTACACGGCATCAGCGCAATGCTGTCCACACTCACCGTAAACATGATAGTTTCAAGCCCCAGACGCGCACAGGCCAGCGATGCTTCACAGCCGGCATGTCCGGCTCCCACAACTACAATATCATATGTTTCTTCCAAATATGGCATAATTCCATGATCCTCTTTCATTTAAAAACTATTTCCCCATACAGAACCTGGCAAATATCTCATTCACCAGATCATCATCCACTGCCTCACCAATGATCAAGCCCAGCTGTTCATAGGCATCCATAAGATCAATGGAATAAAAATCCTCCGGCATCTGGTCCTCAATGCTTCCCCTCACCATCTCAAGGCTTTTAAGGGCCTCCTCCAAAGCTTCCTTATGGCGCACATTTGTTATATAAACCTGATCATTAAACTTAAGCTCGCCGTGATAAAACAGATGTCTGATCTCCAGCTCCAACTCCCCGATCCCCTGTTCTTCCTTTGCGGACACGGGAATCACCTTCTGCCCACACATTTTCTCCAGGTCATCCTTTTCCACCACAATCTGAAGGTCTGATTTATTCAGCAGTATAATGGATTTCCTGCCACGGATAAACTCCAGGATTTCCCTGTCGCTCTCATCCAACGGCCTGGAACCGTCCACCACAAATATGATCAGGTCCGCATCCCTGGCAGCCCTGCGCGCCCTGTCCACCCCAATCTTTTCCACCACGTCTTCTGTGTCCCGTATACCTGCCGTATCCACCACATTCAGGCTGATACCCTGTAGATAGATATGTTCTTCCAAGGTGTCCCTGGTAGTTCCGGCAATCTCAGTTACAATGGCCCTCTCCTCTCCCAGGAGCACATTCATAAGGGAAGACTTTCCCGCATTGGGTTTTCCCAGGATCACCGTTTTCACCCCTTCTGTCATAACCCTGCCGTCATCAGCGGACTCTACCAGCTCTCTCACCTGCGAGATCATGACCTCCAGTTCTCCCTTAAGCCCTGCGCTGTATCCGTCCAGTGAAATGTGTTCAGGGTCATCCAGAGCAGACTCAATAAATGCAATCTGATATAAGATCCCAGCCCTTAGATCCCTGATCCGTTTTGATACCGAACCGCTCAGCTGGCCGACCGAACTTTTTAATGCATATTCATTGGTAGCATTAATCACGTCCGCCACCGCCTCGGCCTGGGACAGGTCGATCCTGCCGTTTAAAAATGCCCGCTTTGTAAATTCACCCGGCTGTGCGGTCCTTGCCCCGGCGTGTATCACTGCCTCCAGGATCTTTTTAACCATGAGGATCCCTCCATGGCAGTCTATCTCCACCGTATCCTCGGCCGTATAACTGTGAGGCCCCTTCATGACCAGTACAAGGGCTTCATCCACCTTCTCATCCCCATCATAAATAAACCCGTAATGGACCGTATGAGATCTGGCATTGCTCAGCTTTACCTGGTCCCCATTCTTATTCCGGTAAAGTTTATCGATCACTGAAAATGCCTCATCTCCGCTGATCCTCACAATGCCGATCCCGGAATTGCTCATTCCGGTGGCTATGGCTGCAATTGTATCTGTCTTCATCTTCTATCCTTTCAAATACCGCTTTAAGGGGCACCCACGCGTAAGTAGCGCAAAAGGCCATTGCTAATGCAACAGCCTTTTATCTGAAACCTTACAAATTACACCTCATCACCAGCAGCTGTCTCATCTGACGCTTCGGATGAACCATTGGAAGAATAATGGCTGCGGCGGTTATTATTTCCCTTATATCCGCCGGACCTGTCTGACCGGTCACGGTCGTAACGGCCACCCTTGCTCTTGTCGTAACGCCCTCTTCTGTCCCCTGAAGAAGCTTCCTTCTTAAGGGCGATCACCACGTGGCGGAAGGGCTCTTCGCCTTCACTTCTGGTAGTAACATACTTATCATTCTGAAGCGCTGCGTGAATGATCCTTCTCTCATAAGGATTCATTGGCTCCAGTGAAACCGGTCGTTTTGTCCTCTTCACCTTATAGGCAATATTCTTTGCCAGGGTTTCCAGGGTTTCCTTTCTTCTTTCACGGTAATTCTCCGTATCCAGTTTAACCCTCAGATATCCTTCCGTTCCCTTATTGACGATCAGGCTTACCAGGTACTGGAGTGAATCCAGGGTCTGCCCTCTCTTGCCGATCAGGATCCCCATATCATCACCTTCCAGGTTCAGTGACAGTTCCTGCTCTTCCTCATTATATGCAGCCGTGATATTTACCTGCATGTTCATGGCCTCAAATATCTGCGACAGGAAATCCATGGCCCTGTCCTCAATGGTTTCCTTTTTCCTTGCACGAATAATGGCTGGTTTTGAACCGATTCCCAGGAATCCGGTGCTTCCTTTGTCAACCACTTCGTATTCCAGCTTATCGCTGGTGGTCTGAAGTTCGATTAAAGCTTTTGTAACTGCATCGTCTACTGTCTTAGCAGTAACTGTAATCATATCCATACAGAACCCCTCCTATTTTTTTCCCTTATCGTGCTTTTCATTGTATTTGGCAACCATATTAGCCTTTGACGCAAGACTGCCCGGCTTTGCATTATCATTATAATACTTGTTGGATTCCTCCACGATTGCCTTTGTCTTGGCAATTTTAGCCATCTGGGCGCTTTCAGCCTTGATCTCTTTTTCCTCCATCTTCTTAAGCATGGTATCCACATTGCCTACCTTTGTGGGAGGAAGTCCTTTTTTAGCACGCTTTTTGTTGGTCTTTTCAATGTTCTTCTGAACCAGGTCATCAATATTCACCTTATTAAGATAAGAATTGATCCCTACCTGCTGAATAATAGTAAATACACTCTGTGCAACCCAGTAAAGTCCGATACCGGATGCAAATGAAAAACAGAAGAATACGGACATCAGAGGCATGGTTACATTCATGCTCTTCATCATGCCTGCCGCAGGATTGTCATCCTTACCAGAGGCCTGAGGCTGGTTGGCTGTCATCAGCTTGGTGCTGTACCACTGGCTCAGTCCCGCAAACAGAGGAATGCAGAGAGCTGCAATGGCCGTAAGTAAGGTGGTGCCGTCAACCTTATTAAAGTAGTTCATGATAACCTGAAGAGGTGTGTATGCAATATTGAGCCCAAAAAATGTCTGCATGTTCTCAATGGCATCCACCACCCTGACACCGGTTTCCGTAACAGCCTGTCCCACTGCCGAAAATGAATTCACCAGTGTGTCCCACTGCTGTCCTGTAAATTTGTATAATAAGTCAATGACCGTGTTTACATCGGTATAATCATACTTGTCAATGGGCATTTTCTGAGCTGCTGCCAGATCCGTAAATGCCTGAGCGGTCTGATATCCGCTTGGAAGCTTGCTGATAATAGTCTCATAATATCCCCTTACAGACTGAACATATGCGGGAATATTATAGATAACACGATACAATGCAAAAATGATAGGCATCTGGATCAAAAGAGGAAGACAGCCGCCGGTCATGGAGGTACCGTACTTTTCATAAACCCCCTTGATCTCCGTCTGCATCATCATCGCATACTTTTGATCATTTTCCTTGCCCTTATACTTTTTCTGGATTGCAGAAATCTCCGGCTGCATAACCGCCATCAGCTTGGAAGACTGCTGCTGCTTGATGGTAAGAGGTATCATAAGTACCTTTGTTACCAATGTAAAAAGAATAATACACAAACCGATGTTTTCAATACCAAATATACTGGTAAACTTAAACAGCCAGTCCATGATCCACCCCAGGATATCTGCGATCGGCCCCAGAAAACCGCCTGTCTTTGTCAATACCACTGCGCCAACTAACTCATTCAATACGTATACCTCCTAATCTCTACGGAACTGGATCATAACCGCCTTCTGCAAATGGATGACACCTCAGTATCCTTTTGCAGGCCAACCATGTACCCTTTAACGCACCATACTTTTTTAGTGCCTCAATGGCGTATTGGGAGCACGTAGGTGTGTAAATACAGTGAGTTCTTATCTTAAGAGGAGACAAAAATCTCTGGTATCCCCTTACCAACAAAATCAAAAACCTTGCCATAATCACTTCACTTCGATTCTCTTAAAATGTGATGCAGTCCGCACAGGTGCATATAAGCACCTTCCAAATCTTTGTATTCTGATGTTTTTGCAGCCACTCTGGCCACAACAATGATGTTTAACCCAGTCTTCAATCTATGATCATTTAAACGAAATATTTCTCTTATAAGTCTGGTAATGTGATGGCGGACAACACTGTTTCCCACTTTCTTGCTGACCGAGATGCCGATCCGGTTCCTGTCTTCCCCGCTTTCCGCCACATACATAACAAGAAGTCTGTTTGCATAAGAAGTCCCACTTTTATAAATCTTCTGGAACTCACTGTTTTTCCTTACGGAAGGAAATCGTTTCATACGATACTCCTAACAACTAATTATTAAGAAAAGAAAAGGCCACATGTTCCTGTGGCCTGTCGTTCTTTTGCTTTAAGCTTGAAACAAAATTAAGCAGATAATCTGGCTCTACCTTTTGCTCTTCTGGCAGCAATAACTTTTCTACCGCCTACAGTCTTCATTCTAGCTCTAAAGCCATGAACTTTCGCTCTCTGTCTCTTCTTGGGCTGAAATGTCATCTTCATAATCCGGGCACCTCCTATCAAAATTATCTGGTAATGTGAAAACACACATTTAGACTAGTATAATTAAACATCCACTCAATTATATAGAAGAAATCCGTCTTCGTCAAGTGCATTTTCATAAAAAAACCACAAAAAACCTATAAAAAAGGACGGTTTTAAGGCCGTCCCAATAAAATGTGTGCATTGTCGGTTTCTGTTACTATATTTAGTATTACGTCAAGGCTGCTTAGTAAAACGAAGCATTACTTTTCCTATAATTGCCACCAGGATTGCAGCAACGATCGCTTCCGGTATACCGGATGCGGTAACTGTCACCATGATCAGTCCCCATACGGCATCGATCGCAACATTTTTGGCAGCGGCATACTGGGAAGCAAACAAAAGATAGATACTCCCCATAACAAAAACCGTGTTGGTCATGGAGCCTATGAATCCGGTGATGGGAAGGGCTGCCATTCCATTAAGCCCCACCTTTTTAAACAGGATCCAGAGCCATCCCGCGATCACACCGATCATGATCCTGCATCCCACAGAAACCCAGACTGCTTTTAATACGCCGGGAAGTCCGGTCATGCTCATAAACGGCGAAAACGCAAAAGAAAGCAAAGTGGGCGCCATGGTATTGCTGATCATGGAGCATATGCCAAACACAGCTCCCAAGATCGCACCAGCCAAAGGTCCCAGCAAGATCGCTCCCAAAATAACGGGAATATGCACAGTTGTTGCCTTAATCACCGGAAGCTGTATCATTCCGAAAGGCGTATTTGCCAGCAGAATGACAACTGCCATCATAAGTGCAACACTTGCAAGCCAACGAGTGTCTTTTTTCTTTTTATTCAATTTTTTATCCTCCTGCTACTGTTCTTATAAATAAGATACAATGCCACATACCCACATTATAAACACAACTGGCAGGAGGCGTCAACGTAAAATTATTAATTTAAAAACCACTGTGCGCCCAGTCCCGTAATGGCGACAGCCGTCAGTATGTACAGACAGATGGAGGTCAGGTATGCAAACGGAATGGACAGCTTTAAAAACTCCTTGGACTCTACCTTGGTATAAGCAAGACCCCAGGCGATCCAGGACTGAGTAATACAGGAACCTACATTTACGGTCGTGGCCGGAATGGAGAATACGCAGAACAGGAACGGAACTGAAAAATGTCCGACATTTGACAGGACTCCCAGTGTTGCAGCGCCGCAGCCAAACAGGGTAAAGGGACCCCTGAAAAATCCTAAAAATGCCAATGCCGCAAAGAGGATGCACACCACATACTCACTGGTAGGCATGATTCCGCCTATGACTTCCTTAAAGAACGGAGAGGCATATGTCGCACAGGTATTAAACATGGGCAGGGTTAAAAGGAAACCGATCAGAGGAGCGGTATCCACCACGCCGTCATAATACAGCTTATTAACCAGCTGGCAGTTCTCCTTAAAGGATCCTTTCATCCTTCCGCACAAAAACAGGGCCGCAAAACCAGCTATGATAAAACCGCCGATCACTGAAAAATCCAGGGCGATCTTAAGGACCACGGGCACGATGGGAAGCAGAAGGGCCAGCATGGGAGCTTCCTTCTGAGGCTGTGCATTAGGGGTACGGGATGCCCATGCATGGCTCCTCTTTCCAAACTTCAGGTAAATGCCTGTGAGCAGGGAAACAGTGACCACGGAAATCCCCAGGGCATAATATCCCCAGTGGGTTGCATACCATGAAAATGAAAATTCAGGCATCTGATCAGCCGGCAGGATAAATGCGCGCAGCTGTGAGAACTGAAGCACAGGGTTTAGGTACATGCCTGCGGAAACAGATCCCATAAATGTAAACATGGCTATGGCCTTTGGAATACCAAGGCTCATCAGAATAGGAAGCACGATAACGCCGATGGCGATAACCGGTCCGGCGCCCATCATGGCAGTGAATATAAAAGCCGTAACAATATTAAGAAGCACAATGGTAATGATGGGGCGATCCCCGCCAAGTTCCACTGTCTTGCGGATCAGCGTGGAAGCAATTCCTGTCTCCATGAGAACCCGTCCAAACCAGGCGCCCCAGCACACATTGACAAGGGTTGTGCCCCATCCCTCAGGAGCTGCCTGATAGATCTTGTTTAAAATGGCAACCAATCCCTTGCCTCCGTCCCCTCCAAACTGGAGTACAGGATTCTCGGCAATGAACTCCGGGGAGGATATCCCTGCACCAGCCAGCGACAGCACGGTCCACAACACGGAAATAATCAGAAAACCGATCATCAGGTTGTAGCCTTTTACACAATAATAGGCCAGGGCAAAGAACGTAAGGATAAGCAGTACACCAATCATAAATTCCATAAAATATCCCCCTTTAATTGAATTTGGTAAAATTTATTAAAAAACAATAAATTTTATGAACAGTTTCTAATATATTATACTAAATCATAGGTATTTAAGCAATATAAACCATGTAAACGTAGCTTTTTTTTAACATCCCCCTTCGTCCTTGTCTGTGGATTTACATAAACTTATCCACAAATTGTTGATAAGTTGTGGATAAGTGTGTGTAATTATCTTTTTTTTTCCCCAGTGCTCATAAAAAAGTCCAGAATTTCTATATATTTCCGGGTTGTGCACAACTCAGGTTAACTTTTTTATGGTTTTTGTGGAAAAACCCTCCATCCACAAGGCTTTCACAGTGCTTCCACAAGCTGCACACAAAGTTATCCACAATATTTTACACTTTCCATTGAAAAAATTTTTGGTTTAGTATACAATGGATTTAGATTGGGCAATTCTGCAATACAGTTTTAGGAGACAAGAAATGATCGATAAAATCAAAGAAAACTGGGACAAAATCCTGCTTACCTTAAAAGAAGAACACGAAATATCCAATATCTCCTACAGTACCTGGCTGGAACCCTTGAAGCCATATTCTTTTAAAGATAACACAGTAATAATCATTGTTCCTGAACAAACCTTTTTACAATACGTTAATAAAAAATATGGATTTTTATTAAAGGTGACCATCTCGGAGTTCCTTGAACAGGAATGCGAGGTGGATTTCAAAGTTAAGGAACAAATCATTGAAAAAGAAGAACCGTCAGGGCCGCAGCTGATCCAGAAAACATCGGTAGCAGTAAGCCCGGACGTTATTCAGAGTGCCAACCTTAACTCAAAGTATACCTTTGATACCTTTGTTGTGGGTTCCAACAACAACCTGGCCCATGCAGCAGCCCTGGCCGTAGCGGAATCCCCGGGAGAAATCTACAACCCCCTGTTTATATACGGAGGCGTGGGACTTGGAAAAACCCACTTAATGCATGCTATTGCACATTTCATATTAAAAAACAACCCCAATTCCAAGATCCTTTACGTCACATCGGAGACCTTTACCAATGAGCTGATCGATGCCATCCGTAACAAAAACAACATAACCACCACGGAATTCAGGGAAAAGTACCGCAATAACGATGTGCTCCTCATTGATGATATCCAGTTTATCATCGGTAAGGAAAGTACCCAGGAAGAATTTTTCCATACCTTTAATACACTATATGAGTCCAAGAAGCAGATTATAATCTCCTCAGATAAACCTCCAAAGGAAATTGAAACCCTGGAGGAGCGCCTGCGCTCCCGTTTTGAGTGGGGCCTGACCGTGGACATCCAGTCTCCTGATTATGAGACAAGAATGGCCATACTGCGCAAAAAAGAAGAGATGGAAGGATATAATATAGACAATGAGGTGATCAAATACATCGCCACCAACATCAAATCCAATATCCGTGAACTGGAAGGAGCCCTCACCAAGATCGTTGCCCTTTCCAGGCTGAACAAATGTGATATCACATTGGAACTGGCTGAGGAGGCGCTTAAGGATATCATTTCCCCCAATGCCCAGCGGGAGGTGACTCCTGACCTGATCATTCAGATCGTGTCGGACCACTATGGGCTGACTCCCCTTGACATTTCCTCCCAAAAAAGGAACAAGGAGATCGTATACCCACGGCAGATTGTCATGTACCTTTGCAGGAATATGACGGAAACCCCTCTCCAGACCATTGGAAGATACCTGGGAGGAAGGGACCATACCACGATTATCCATGGCGCTGAGAAGATCGCAGGCGACATTAAGAAGGATGATACACTTAAGAATACCATCGAGATACTAAAAAAGAAGATCAATCCACAATAGGCCGTGGAATTCATGTGGACAGGTTGTTGATAACTGCCTGGACTTTAAGACCTTGTGAATCATTTTTAACCATATGTGGATAAACCTGAAGTTTTACCATGGATTGGTGGATGATTTCCACAGATCATTCCACATGAACTTGTCCTTAATCCTCAAGGGATTCGAGGGGTTTTACACAAACCCACAACCCCTACTACGGTTTCTACGAAAATTATCTATATCTTCAACTACTGATGGAGCTTCGGTCTCCAAATAATCTGAAAGGAAGTTATCAACATTATGAAGCTAAAATTTCAAAAAGACGCCATTGTAAACGGCATTAATATTGTAATGAAGGCAGTACCCTCCAAAACAACCATGTCCATCCTGGAATGTATCCTGATCGATGCCAGCACAGGCGAGATCAAGCTTACGGGCAATGATATGGAACTGGGAATTGAGACAAAAGTAGAAGGTGAGATCCTGGAACATGGAAAGATCGCACTGGACGCTAAGCTTTTTTCCGAGATCACACGCCGTCTCTCCAGTGAGAACGCATCCGTTACCATTGAATCTGATGACAAATTCAACACTACCATCAGCTGTGAGAACTCCGTTTTTAATATCCAGGGACGTGACGGAGAGGAATTTGCCTACCTTCCCTACATTGAAAAGGACAAATATATCTGCCTTTCCCAGTTCACGCTGAAGGAAGTGATCCAGCAGACCATATTTTCCATCTCCCCCAATGACAGCAACAAGATGATGGCAGGGGAATTATTTGAGGTCAATGAAAACCAGTTAAAAGTGGTATCCCTTGACGGGCACCGTATCTCCATCCGTAAGGTCCGCTTAAAAGATCATTATGAGGACACCAAGGTGATCGTACCGGGCAAGACATTGAGCGAGGTCAGTAAGATCTTAGGCGGTGACAATGAAAAGGAGGTCCTGATCTATTTCAGCCCCAATCATATCCTGTTTGAGTTTGACAGCACCATTGTGGTGTCACGTCTGATCGAAGGCGAATATTTCAGGATCAACCAGATGCTGTCCAATGATTATGAGACAAAAGTATCCGTGAACAAGAAGGAGTTCTTAAACTGTATTGAGCGTGCCACCATCCTGATCAGGGAAAATGACAAAAAGCCGCTGATCATCAACATTGGTGACAATTCCATGGAGATGAAGCTCAACTCCAGTTTCGGATCCATGAACGCAGACCTTATGATCCACAAAACCGGTAAGGACATTATGATCGGTTTTAATCCAAAGTTCCTGATCGATGCCCTGCGCGTAATAGACGATGAAGAGATCAACATTTATATGATGAATCCCAAGTCCCCATGCTTTATCAAGGATGATGAGGAGAATTATATTTACCTGATTCTTCCTGTTAATTTCAATGCAGCAACGGTTTAGTACGGTTTTTGTACTAAGAAAGGAAAATGATGGAAATAATTAAATTGAGGGAAGACTATATCAAACTGGGCCAGGCGCTGAAAGCGGCCGGCCTGGTCCAGTCTGGTGTAGATGCCAAATATGCAATTGAGGACGGTCTTGTATCCGTAAACGGAGAGGCCGCTTTTCAGCGCGGTAAGAAGCTGGTGGACGGTGACATCGTGACCTACGACGGACAGACCATCAAGATCACCAAATAGGGACCGCAGAAAGAGAACATCCATGATGATTGAATCCATAGAACTTAAAAATTACCGCAATTACAAAGAACTACATATGGAATTTAATCAGGGAACCAATATACTCTACGGTGACAATGCCCAGGGAAAGACCAATATTCTGGAAGCTGTTTACGTCTGCTGCACATCTAAATCACATAAAAGCGCAAAAGACAGGGATATCATCCGGTTTGACCAGGATGAATCCCATATTAAATTACAGATCAGAAAAAATAATGTACCATACCGCATTGACATGCATCTGAAAAAGAATAAGCCTAAGGGAATTGCCATTAACGGAGTGCCTATCAGGAAAGCAAGTGAACTTTTTGGAATTGCCAATGTGGTATTCTTTTCCCCGGAGGATCTGAACATTATCAAAAACGGTCCATCGGAGAGAAGAAGATTTATTGATCTGGAACTGTGCCAGCTGAACAAGCTGTATGTTCATTCCCTTGTACAGTACAATAAGGTGCTGCTCCAGAGGAACAAGCTGCTGAAAGAGCTGTTTTTTAAGCCTGAATATGAAGAAACCCTGGATGTGTGGGACATGCAGCTGGTAAATTACGGCCGGGAGGTGATCCGGTTCCGCCGTGAGTTTATTGACCAGCTTAACGAGATTATCCGGGGGATCCACCGGAGTCTTTCCGGTGACAAGGAAGAGATAGAGATTTCCTATGAGCCATATACACAGGAGGACCAGCTGGCCGATGTCCTGAAAAGGAACCGGGGGCAGGACATGAAACAAAAGACCACCCTGTCGGGTCCTCACAGGGATGATATCAGCTTTATTGTAAATGGGATCGATATCAGAAAATTCGGCTCCCAGGGCCAGCAGCGCACCGCTGCATTGTCCCTGAAGCTGTCTGAGTTAGAGCTGGTCAAACGGATCAGCAGGGATGAACCCATCCTGCTGTTGGACGATGTGCTGTCAGAACTGGACAGCGGCAGGCAGAACCACCTGCTTTCAGCCATACAGAATATTCAGACCATGATCACCTGTACGGGGCTGGATGATTTCGTCAACAACAGATTCCATATAGACAAAATATTCCGGGTGATCGATGGAACCGCCCAGAACGAGAACTAGTACAGGATACTACCCAAAAGAAAGGAAGATATAAAACATGGGAGAGCAATACGGAGCAGATCAGATTCAGATTTTGGAGGGACTAGAGGCAGTGAGAAAGCGGCCCGGCATGTATATCGGCAGTACATCAGCCAGAGGACTCCATCATCTGGTTTATGAGATTGTAGATAATGCGGTCGATGAAGCATTGGCGGGATATTGTGATTCCATTGATGTTACCATCAATTCGGACAATTCCATCACAGTGGTGGATGACGGACGCGGAATCCCTGTAGATATCCAGAAAAAAGCCGGCCTTCCCGCTGTGGAGGTGGTATTTACCATCCTTCACGCAGGGGGAAAGTTCGGCAATGGCGGATACAAGGTTTCCGGCGGCCTTCACGGGGTTGGTGCATCAGTTGTAAATGCGCTGTCTGAATGGCTGGAAGTACAGGTTTTTAAAGATGGAAATATTTACCAGCAAAGATACCAGAGGGGGAAGGTAACCTACCCCTTAAAGATCGTGGGAAAATGCGGTCCTGAACAGCATGGGACCAAAGTAACCTTCCTGCCTGACACTGAGATATTTGAGGAGACCGAGTATGACTACGACACCCTGAAGATACGTCTCAGGGAGACCGCTTTCCTCACCAAGAATTTAAGAATCACCCTCAGGGATGAAAGGGAAGAAAAAAAAGAGAAAACATTCCACTACGAGGGCGGTATCAAGGAGTTTGTCACCTATCTCAACAAGGGAAAGACTCCCCTGTATGAGCAGGTGATCTACTGCGAGGGGACCAAGGAAGGCGTGTTTGTGGAAGTATCCATGCAGCACAATGATTCCTACACTGAGAATATTTATACATTTGTTAACAATATCAATACTCCTGAGGGCGGAACCCATCTCACCGGTTTTAAGAATGCCCTTACCAAGACATTTAACGACTATGCCAGGAAAAATAAGCTGTTAAAGGAAAATGAGGACAGCTTATCCGGCGAGGATATCCGTGAGGGGCTGACCGCCATTATCAGTATCAAGGTGGCCGAACCTCAGTTCGAGGGACAGACCAAGCAGAAACTGGGTAACAGCGAAGCCCGTACTGCTGTGGACAATATTGTCAGCGAGCAGCTGACCTATTTCCTGGAGCAGAATCCCGGGATCGCAAAGGCCATGTGTGAGAAATCCATCCTTGCCCAGAGGGCCCGTGCAGCTGCCAGAAAGGCCAGAGACCTGACACGCCGTAAATCCGCCCTGGACGGAATGGCCCTTCCGGGTAAGCTGGCTGACTGCTCTGATAAGAACCCGGAAAACTGCGAGATCTATATCGTAGAGGGAGATTCCGCCGGCGGGTCTGCCAAGACCGCACGTTCCCGCGCCACCCAGGCCATCCTTCCTCTGCGCGGTAAGATACTGAACGTGGAAAAGGCCAGAATGGACCGTATTTACGGCAATGCAGAGATCAAGGCAATGATCACGGCATTCGGAACCGGCATTCATGAGGATTTTGATATCTCAAAGCTCCGTTATCACAAGATCATCATCATGACGGATGCTGATGTGGACGGCGCCCACATCAGCACCCTGCTTTTGACCTTCCTTTACAGGTTCATGCCTGAACTGATCAAGCAGGGCTACGTGTATCTGGCACAGCCGCCCTTATATAAGATTGAGAAAAACAAAAAGGTGTGGTATGCATACAGCGATGATGAGCTGAATTCCATCATGATGGAGATCGGCCGCGATACCAACAACAAGATCCAGCGTTACAAAGGTTTGGGAGAGATGGATGCGGAACAGCTTTGGGAAACCACCATGGATCCTGAGAGGAGGATCCTTCTGCGGGTGACCATGGATGAGGAGACCACCTCCGAAATCGATCTGACCTTTACCACCCTGATGGGTGACCAGGTTGAGCCGAGAAGGGAATTTATTGAGGCCAATGCAAAGCGCGTCCAGAACCTGGATATCTGATTTTGACAATTCGATTGTAAACATAAAGGAGATTGAATATGGAACCAAATGTATTTGACAAGGTTCATGAAGTAGACCTTAAAAAGACCATGGAACAGTCCTATATCGACTATGCCATGAGTGTTATCAGCGCCAGGGCCCTGCCTGATGTAAGGGACGGTTTAAAACCTGTACAAAGGCGTGTACTCTACTCCATGATAGAACTTAACAATGGTCCGGATAAGCCGCACCGTAAATGCGCGCGTATCGTGGGTGATACCATGGGTAAATACCATCCCCATGGCGACAGCTCCATTTACGGGGCATTGGTAAACATGGCCCAGGAGTGGTCCACACGTTATCCGCTGGTGGACGGACATGGAAACTTCGGTTCCGTGGACGGAGACGGCGCTGCTGCCATGCGATATACGGAAGCCCGTCTCAGCAAGATATCCATGGAAATGCTGTCCGATATCAATAAAGACACGGTTGACTTTGTGCCCAACTTTGATGAGACAGAGAAGGAACCGGTTGTGCTCCCCTCCAGATATCCCAACCTTCTTGTTAATGGTACATCCGGCATTGCGGTTGGAATGGCTACCAATATTCCGCCCCATAACCTTCGTGAGATCATAGGCGCCGTTGTTAAGATGATCGACAATCGGGTGGAGGAAGACAGGGAGACAACCCTGGAAGAGATCATGGAAATTGTAAAAGGACCTGATTTCCCAACGGGTGCAACCATCCTCGGCAGAAGAAGCATTGAGGAAGCATACCGCACAGGCCGTGCCAAGATCAAGGTGCGCGCCGTTACCAACATAGAGACCATGCCCAACGGAAAGTCCAGGATCATTGTGACTGAACTTCCCTACATGGTAAACAAGGCCCGTCTCATTGAGAAGATCGCAGACCTTGTAAAAGATAAGAAAATTGACGGAATCACATATATCGGAGATGAGTCCAACCGTGAGGGTATGCGCATCAACATCGAGCTGCGCAGGGATGTGAATGCCAATGTTATTTTAAACCAGCTGTTAAAACACACCCAGCTTCAGGATACCTTTGGTGTGATCATGCTGGCCCTGATCAACAATGAGCCCAAGGTGCTGAATATCCATCAGATGTTGGATGAGTACCTGAAGCATCAGGAAGAGGTTGTAAGAAGAAGGACCCAGTATGATCTGAATAAGGCTGAGGAGCGGGCCCATATCTTACAGGGCTTGCTGATCGCCCTGGATCACATTGACGAGGTCATCCGCATCATCAGGGGTTCCGCCAATGTGGCTGACGCCAAGAACCAGTTGATGGAGCGCTTCGGCTTATCCGATGCACAGTCCCAGGCCATTGTGGATATGAGGCTGCGCGCACTCACCGGTTTGGAGAGGGAGAAACTGGAGAACGAGTACAGGGAGCTTCAGGCAAAAATTGAGGAGTTAAAGGCCATCCTGGCAGATGAGAAAAAGCTTCTCACAGTCATCAAGGAGGAGATCTCCGTAATCTCCGATAAATACGGGGATGACAGGCGCACTGCCATTGGATATGATGATGACGTGTCCATGGAAGACCTGATCCCGGATGAGGACACGGTGATCGCCATGACCCATTTGGGCTATATCAAGAGAATGGACGTGGATAATTTCAGAAGCCAGAACCGCGGCGGCAAGGGCATCAAGGGAATGCAGACCATTGAGGAGGACTATATTGAGGACCTTCTTATGACCACCAACCATCACTTTATGATGTTCTTTACCAACAAGGGGCGTGTGTACAGGTTAAAGGCATATGAGATTCCGGAGGCAGGACGGACTGCCAGGGGAACCGCTATCATCAACCTGCTGCAGCTGCAGCCTGATGAGAAGATAACAGCCATCATTCCCATGCGTGAATATAATGAGGACAAATACCTGTTCATGGCAACTAAAAACGGTATGGTCAAGAAAACACCGATGGTGGAGTATGAGCATGTGCGCAAGAACGGCCTTCAGGCCATTGTTTTGCGGGAGGATGATGAGCTTATAGAGGTAAAGGATACGGACAATACCCAGGATATCTTCCTTGTAACACGCAAGGGGATGTGTATCCGCTTTAATGAAACGGATGTAAGGGTCACCGGCCGTGTATCCATGGGCGTGATCGGCATGCGTTTTGAAGAGGATGATGAGGTCATCGGTATGCAGATGGAAAGTCAGGGTGAAAGCCTGCTGGTTGTTTCGGAGAACGGAATGGGCAAGCGTACCATCACGTCTGAGTTCAGCGCCCAGAACAGGGGCGGCAAAGGCGTGATCTGCTATAAGTGCACGGATAAGACAGGAAACCTGGTAGGAGCAAAGCTGGTGAATGACGGCCGTGAGATCATGATCATTACCACGGAGGGGATTATTATCCGTATGACAGTGGATGATATCTCTGTGATCGGCAGGAATACATCTGGTGTTAAGCTGATGAACATTAACCAGGATTCCGATATCAAGGTAGCCAGCATTGCCAAGGTGCGTGAGAGCGTTACCAAGGACAGCAATGTGTATGATGAGGAGTTTTACGAGGATGAAAATCCTGACTCAGACGAGGCAGGCCCATCAGATGCGGATCCGGAAGAGACAGTATAAAATCAGCACAGGAAATGTGTAGGGAAATAAAATTGAATATACTGAAAAGGCTGTCCTGACAGACAGCCTTTTCATGTAATTAACCTGGTTCAAGAAATCTTGGATCCAAGGTACAAAGGAGAAAAAGGATGATTAAATGGTCATTGGCAGCTGAATTGCTGGCATTAATCATCATCATATTTTTAATGCTGCATTACCATGACAGAAGACTGGCGGCTAATTACAGGAGAAACATGTACAGACTGTGTCTGTGGATGTCAGCGGCTGCAATTATCCTGAATATTATATGTGTATCAGTTATTTCCCTGTCAGATAAGGTTCCGGTTTGGGTCAATCTTTTATTTAACAGCGCTTATTTTATCCAGGTGGTCCTTTTGTGTTCCGTGGTTGCAGCCTATCTGGCCTCCCTTATACTGGAGCATGTGTATGATAAGACATGCATGAGGAGATATCTTACATCTGTTGTACTTCTGAACCTTATGTTCTGGTGCGTGGTGACATGGAATGTAAAAAGCGGGGTCCTCTTTTATTTTGAACAGGGGGAGATCTATCGGAGGGGGCCACTTAACGGGCTGGGGTACGTGATCATGGGTATCCAGATGGTCATGCTGCTGGTCTGTTATGTGCGAAACAGGAAGAGCGTGAGCCGGTCCGTGGTCAGACTTATACGGACCATGCCTCCCATTGCATTGGCATTGATCCTGTTTCAGCATACATATCCCGATCTTCTGCTCAACGGCATGTTTGCAGCGATCACTGACATGGTTATGTTTGTCAGCTTTCAGAGCAGCTGGAATGAGAGGGACAGCCTGACCGCCGTGGGAAACAGAAACAGCTTTTTCCAGGAAGTGACCCTGCGCATGGCCGGCCGGCAAAATTTTCAGGTGGTGCTTGTGACCCTGAAACAGTTTGCCGTGATCAATCAGAAATTCAGCCACAATAAAGGGGACGAATTTCTCTATGAGATTGCAAAGGAGATGGATTCCATCCTACCACAGGCTAAGGCATTCCGGTTTGCCAATGTGGAGTTTGCCGTGCTGCTCCCCTATGCCTCAGAAAAAACAGCCTTTAAGAATCTGGCTGTGATCAGGTCCCGATTTGAAAAACCGTGGAAACTGGGACAAATCTCCAGTCAAATTCCGGCCTTTTTCACAGATATCATATACCAGGGCCAGGATTGGAGCCCGACCCAGATGTTTGAGTTCCTGGAGTACGGGGTAAAAGCCGCCAAGGAAAGTATACAGGGAATACAGTGTATTGACCGTGTTCTTCTGGAGCACCTTGCCAGGCGCAAACAGATCCTGGATATCATGCAGCAGTCCATTGAGCAGAAACGGTTCAGGGTATGGTATCAGCCGGTTTACAGTTTTGAACAGGGGAATTTCTCTTCCGCAGAGGCATTGCTGCGCCTGACGGATTATGAGGGAAATCCGGTTCCTCCGTCTGAATTTATTCCCCTTGCGGAAGAAAAGGGAATGATCGATGAGTTGAGTTGGATCGTTCTGGAGGAAGTGTGTTCATTTCTGCAGAGGGTTCCCAGCCATATCAGGTCCATTTCCATCAACCTTTCCATGCAGCAGTTTGAGGACCGTGGCCTGACGGAGAGGATTAAACAGTACCTGGATGAATATCATCTGACTCCGGACCGGCTGAAGATAGAGATAACAGAGCGCGTACTGCTTCAGGACATGGATCACATGAAGCGGATGATGGAACAGTTGACCGAAAATGGGATCCATTTTTACCTGGATGACTTTGGAACAGGGTATTCTAACATTTCCTGCGTCCTGTCCCTGCCCTTTGAGTATATCAAGCTGGATAAAAGCCTGCTCAATGGCCTGCCCGGTGATTCCAGGGCAGAGCTTCTGGTAAAGAGTATGATACAGAGTTTTGAACGCATGGGCCTTAAGGTAATTGCCGAGGGTGTGGAGGAAAAGGAACAGGCGGAAATGCTCCGTATGTTTGGAGCGGACAGCATACAGGGATATTATTACGGAAAACCTATGCCTGAGGATGAGTTTCTGGCAGTCATATCACATAGAGTAAAAGAAAACTAAGAAGTGAGGGAAAATAAGAAATGAGGGAAATGCAGACCGAACAGATTACCCAGGTGATCAGGGAAATGTGTATTGAGGCAAACTACAGGCTTGCCCCCGACATGAAATGCGTGTTTTGTCAGGCTGTGGACCAGGAGGAGTCCCCTCTTGGACGTCAGGTATTAAAACAGCTGGAGGAAAACCTGAGAATAGCGGACGAGGATATGATACCCATCTGTCAGGATACGGGAATGGCCGTGGTGTTCCTGAAGGCCGGTCAGGAGGTCCATTTTACAGGCGGAAGCCTGACCAATGCGGTGAACGAAGGTGTCAGAAGGGGATATGAGGAAGGGTACCTGCGCAAATCCGTGGTGGGAGATCCCATTGAGCGGGTCAATACCAGGGATAATACACCGGCGGTGATCCATTATGAGATCGTGGAGGGGGACCAGGTTGATCTGACCGTGGCTCCTAAAGGCTTTGGAAGTGAAAATATGAGCCGTGTGTTTATGCTGAAACCGGCAGACGGGCTTGAAGGTGTTAAGAACGCCATACTGACAGCTGTCAGGGATGCGGGCCCCAATGCATGTCCGCCCATGGTGATCGGAGTGGGTATTGGCGGAACTTTTGAAAAATGTACGGAGATGGCAAAGCACGCCCTGACCAGAAATATTAGTGAAAAGCCTGAAACAGTCTGGGTAAGGGAACTTGAAGAGGAGATGCTTCAGACTGTGAACAAGCTGGGGATCGGACCCGGGGGGCTGGGGGGAAGGATCACTGCCTTGGCTGTCAATGTGGAGACATATCCCACCCATATAGCCGGTCTTCCTGTTGCAGTCAATATCTGCTGCCATGTAAACAGGCATGTACACAGGGTACTTTAAGGGTAAGTTATCTGCTTAGGCAGATTACTGGCTCATTGAGATCACTTACGTTAGAACGATTACTTACGTTAGAACGATCATTTACTTTAGAACAATTACTTACAACGGAAAGGGAGTCCGGATGATGGATAGGCATATCAAAGTACCGATGACAAAAGAGGACGCGGTCTCTTTAAAGGCAGGAGACTATGTATATCTGACAGGAACCATTTATACTGCCAGGGATGCGGCTCATAAGAGAATGGACGAGACACTGGACCGGGGGGAAGAACTGCCCTTTAATATTAAAGATAATATTATCTATTATCTGGGGCCGTCCCCGGCAAGGGAGGGGAGACCCATAGGTTCAGCGGGACCCACCACGGCCAGCCGCATGGATAAGTATACCCCCAGGCTTCTGGATATGGGAATGGGAGCAATGATAGGAAAAGGAAAAAGGAGCCAGGCTGTAATTGACGGCATTGTGCGCAACAAGTCCGTGTATTTTGCAGCAGTGGGAGGAGCAGGGGCCATCCTGTCCAAATGTATTCTTTCTTCAGAACTGATTGCATATGGAGATCTGGGGACAGAGGCAATCTGCAAACTGGAGATCAGGGACTTTCCAGTGGTGGTTGTCATTGACAGTCAGGGTAATAACCTGTACGAAACAGCAGTAAAGGAGTACTGTACAATATAGTACTGGAGCAAATTACCGGAGCATATCCGGATTTGATTTTTGCCATTTGCACGCTCCGGGGGAAGAGGAAACTATGAAGCGGATCATATATATGGTATTTATGAATCTGTTCCATGCGCCGGTATGGCTGTTTACCATTGCCCGCATGGGACGGCCTGAGGATGGACGTACCATTAAGGAATGCTATGATTATATTGCAAGAATGACAAGACGGATCATTAAAAGGGGAAGGGTAACGGTAACGGCCACCGGGATCGAACATATTCCGGATCAGGATGGGTTTATGCTTTTTCCAAACCATCAGGGGCTGTTTGATATGTTGGCCCTGTTTTCTACCTGCCCAAGACCACTTTCTGCTGTTATTAAGAAAGAAGCCTCCGGCTGGATCCTGGTCAAGCAGGTGATCGGCGCCACCGGAAGCCTTGCAATGGACCGGAGTGATATTAAAGATCAGGTAAGGATCATTGGGGAGGTGACAAAACGGGTTAGGGAAGGATCTAACTTTGTCATATTCGCAGAAGGGCACCGAAGCCGCAAAGGAAATGAGATACTGGATTTTAAAAGCGGCACTTTTAAAAGTGCGCTGAAAGCAGGCTGCCCCATTGTGCCTGTAGCCCTGATCAACTCCTTCAGACCCTTTGATATCAACTCATTGAGCCGGGAATATGTGGAGGTGCACTACATGGAGCCTATTTTGCCGGAACAATATATAGGTATGAAGACCTCAGAAATCGCACATCTTGTACATGACAGAATTCAGGAAGAAATAAATAAAAATGTCGGTAAAAACACCTTGACAACCTAATTTCTATCTAGTATAATGGTCAATGCGTCTGAGGACAAATATGTCAAAAGAAGCAATCATATGGAAAATATCAATTCGGAGAAATACTCAAGAGGCCGAAGAGGCGCCCCTGCTAAGGGTGTAGGCTGGGCAACCGGCGCGAGGGTTCAAATCCCTCTTTCTCCGCTCCATTTTCCAAATGATTATTTTTTTACTGTTTTGCCCTGGGGGCATAAAATTAATCAAAAAAAGTTGTTGACAACAAACGACAGCTATGATATGATTAATACCCGCTGGAGAAAATACAGCGGATGATTTTTGCAGAGGGCCAAACGGCCTGAAACAACAAATTAAAAAAAGTAAAAAAAGTTGTTGACAAATACAAACAGCTGTGATAAGATATAAAAGTTGCTGCTGAACAAGACAACAACAAACGAACCTTGATAATTGAAGATTAAATAGTATGTAAAACCCTGAAAAT
>NZ_JBEPLZ010000037.1:0-34971 GCF_040545455.1 Enterocloster citroniae
TTTTTCTTTTTAGTGGATAAATTTCAGGGGCAGGCGTGACTCGCATGAGTCACGCCTGCCCCTGTTCGGAACCATCTATTTCCCGACAGCCCCTTTTTTGCCCGGTATGTCAGGGCAAAAATTAATTCCCGCTGTATTTCTCCTCGCAGTACTGGCACCGGTATGTCTCTGTCTTTTCATCGGCCAGATAGAAGATATGGGGAAGTTCCTGCTCAATGGATGTGATGCATCTTGGATTCTTGCACTGGACCACATTGGTGATCTTGTGGGGAAGCCTTAATGCTCTTTTCTCCACGATCTTATCATTCTTGATAATGTTCACTGTGATCGTGTGGTCGATATAGCCCAGCACCTTTAAGTCCACGGTGTCCAGTCCGCCTTCGATCTTGATGATGTCCTTGCGGCCCATCTTGTTGCTGCGGGCATTCTTGATGATCGCCACCTGACACTCCAGCTTGTCCAGCCCCAGGTGATAGTAGATGTCCAGGCTCTTTCCGGCCTCAATGTGGTCCAGGACAATGCCTTCTTTTAATCCGCTGATATTTAACATGGCTTTTCCACCTCCAGTAATCTCATGATCAGGGCCATACGCACATATACGCCGTACCGGGCCTGCTTAAAGTAAGCAGCTCTTGGGTCGTCATCCACTTCCACGGAAATTTCATTTACCCTGGGAAGGGGATGGAGTACATACATGTCTTCCTTGGCCAGCTTCATTTTCTTCTTGTCCAGGATATAGCAGTCCTTTAATCTTATATAATCCTCCTCGTTGAAGAAACGCTCCTTCTGAACACGCGTCATGTAAAGGATGTCCAGGCAGCCGATGGCCTCGTCCAGATTGCCCACTTCCTCAAACTCCACATTGTTTGCAATCAGAACATCTTCGCGGATGTTGTCAGGAACCCGGAGTTCAGGAGGGGATATCAATATGAATTTGATGTTGGGGTAACGGACCATGGCATGGATGAGAGAGTGTACCGTACGGCCGAACTTTAAATCGCCGCAAAGGCCAATGGTCAGGTTGTCAAGGCGTCCCTTCATGGAACGGATGGTCATAAGATCTGTTAAGGTCTGTGTGGGATGCTGATGCCCGCCGTCACCCGCATTGATGACCGGAATCTCGGCCTTCTGGGCTGCAACGAATGCGGAACCTTCTTTGGGATGGCGCATCGCACAGATATCAGCGTAACATGAAATCATGCGGATGGTATCGGCAACACTTTCACCCTTGGCAGCAGAACTGGAATCAGCAGATGAAAAACCTAATACATTACCGCCAAGTGAAAGCATAGCGGCTTCAAAACTTAAACGCGTTCTTGTACTTGGCTCATAGAAAAGAGTTGCCAGCTTTTTTCCATCGCATACGTGGGCGTACTGGGGAAGATTCTGCTCAATGTCCCTTGCAAGAGCCAGAAGGTCATCGATTTCTTCCACAGAGAAGTCTAAGGGATTCAATAAATGTCTCATGGGATTCTCCTTTGCCTTTATGAATTTATTAATAAAATTGGTTTTGGGAAATACTTCGCACTCTACCAGTGCGATAGCCGGAACCTGCCAGATATGGCACTGATTTGTGCCTCGTCATATTCTTACATAGAATACGATATAAGTCAAGCGAAAATTTATGGCTTTTTAAAAATTTTATAGTATAGTCCCTATTCCGTGATTTATCTGTTTGCCCTGCCGCAGACCCGGTCAATGTAGGAGCTGGGCGTCATTCCTGTCTTTTTCTTAAACAGCTGGGAGAAATACTGGGGATTGTTGCCCAGCCCCACCTCCTCTGCGACTGTCTGGATCTTATCCAGACCCCTGGATGCCAGAAGCTGTTTGGCTTTTTTGATTCGGATGTCAGCCAGATAGTTGGAGAATCTGACTCCTGTTTCCTTCAGGAATTTTTTGCTCACATAGTCCACATTCATAAAGAGATAATTTTCTGAAATATATTTTAACGTCAGGTTGTCATCCTGAAGATTTTGGCTGACATAGTCAAAGATCTGCCGGGTCATGGCGCTGACCGTCTGACCGGTGTCGGGTTCGCACAGGATCTCCCTCACCTTATCAATGACCAGATTTTTAAGATCTGTAAGGCTTTGACTGTTTTCAATCAGCATCAGCCATTCCGTGAGCTCAATGGAGGAGCGCTTAGGGTTGTTCAGGGTCAGCTTCATAAACAGGTTGCTGGCGATCTGCTTTAAAAAGGTGATATCGTTTATATCCTTGATCAGTTCGGTCAGCTTTCCAAGGGCCCCCTCCTGTCGGCCGAGGATGGACTGGCATAATAGCTCCAGCTCATTGATATGGGTATTGTAGTTGCAGGTGTAGAGCAGGTGGAAGTCGTTGATGTAATAGATCATTCCAAAGCGGCGGATCTTTTTTAAGACAACCACCAGAAGCTGTTTCAGGCTGGAGTAGAGGACGGATTCTGTTTCCAGGGTCACTGCCTGGTCCGGATAGTGCCTCTGGCGGATGAAACGCTCCAAATCCTGATAATTAGCGGCAAAATCCCGGAAAAACAGCAGCAGGGTATTGTTGACATAGATGCCGTGGATGATGACAGAGGAAATGTTCTCACAACAAAACAGCCTCAGGTCGTCCAGGAACTCCTCCAGGTGTTTAAAGGGCAGGAAATATACGTAGTACAGCCGGTATACCGTAAACCGGAAGTCGATGTAGGATTCATAGGCTCTTATGATCTCGGGAAAACTGCGGTTCTGGCAGATGCTGTCGTTGATGATGCTGAATATCACATTGTGGTTCATGCGGTTGACTGCGGTGAACCGCTCAGACACGATCCGCTCCATGATCTTTTGCTGGTAACAGTCCTGCTTGCACTGCTCGATGCATTCTATGATCTGGGCTTCGTTACATGGCTTTAAGAGGTAATACTTTACCCCGTTTTTCATGGCCTCCTTGGCATATTCAAATTCACCGTAGCCTGAGAGAATGATGAACTGTACATTCAGGTCTGTGCGTGAAACCCTGTTGATCAGTTCCAATCCGTCCATGCCCGGCATTTTGATGTCAGTGAGCACAATGTCCGGGCTTTCGTCCATGATCATGTCATAGGTTTCCATACCGTTTTTGCACAGCCCCACAACTTCGATATCATAGTTTTCCCAGTGGATGATGGTGGAAATAGTCTCCCGGATAATGCGCTCATCATCCGCAATAATTAATTTCAGCATAGTCTTTTTCCTCTGTTCTGTATGGTATGGTGATGACTGCAACCGCTGTTTCATCCCGGTTCTTAAAGGACAGGCCGTATCCCTCCCCAAACAGCATCTGGATACGCTGATGGATGTTTACCAGGCCGATGCCAAAGCCGTGGGCATTCCTGGTACCGTCCAGGAGTTTTTCAAGCAGGCCCTCTTCAAATACAGACCCCTCGTTGGATACCTCCACGATCAGCACATATTCCCCGCTTTCAGGAATCTCTTTCCTGCGGGCGCTGATTGAGATCTCACAGGTTTCCATCATTTCCTCCATGCCGTAGCGGATCGCATTCTCAAGAAGGGGCTGGATGGTAAGGGGAAGGATGAGGGCGCCGCCCAGTTCCCGGCCGCAGTCGGTCTGGAACACAAGGCGTTCCTCAAAACGTATTTTCTGGATGGTCATGTAACTGCGGGCCAGGCTGATCTCATAGTCTAAGGTGACCAGGGGATTTTTGCTGCTTAAGGTGGCGCGCAGCAGTGTCCCGAGGGATTCCACCATGGAAGATATCTGCTGATCCTTAAGAGCCTTGGCGCGCCAGTTGATGGTCTCCAGCGTATTGTAAAGAAAATGTGGGTTTATCTGGGCCTCCAGCGCTTTCAGCTTTGCATCCCTGCTGAGAATCTGGTTGACATAATTGTTGTGGACCAGGTATTGGATCCGCCCGGCCATGGTGTCAAAATGCTGGTGGAGCCGGCTGATCTCATCGGTCCGCTGACTGTAATCCACCTGTACTTTGGGCATTTCCAACTCTGTGCTGCTGAAGAATTCCATTTTCTGGATCAACAGGTCAAAATCTTTTAGTATATAGCGGGTCAGCCGCCTGGAATACGCGATGGCGATCAAAAGCCCGATGATAAGCATTCCAAGGATCAGGCGGTAGGCCATGGTGGTGGAGCTGGCGATCTGGTCATAGGGGACAAGGTTTATATAGGTCCAGCCATAATAGGGAATGGTATTCTTTACCGCAAAGTAGCTGTGTCCGTGGCTGCGCACAATGCTGTAGGGCTGACCGGTCTGTTCCTTCAGCAGACAGGCGGTTTCCCGGTCAATTCCTGAGGAGGCATAGATCAGCTGATCCCGGTCAAACAGGATGTAGCTGGTATCGTCATAGGTGGTGACCGCCCGGTTGGCTTCACTGACGATCCGGTCCATGTCAACAAATACCAGCAGGTCGCCCAGATGGTTCAGCTCCAGGTTGTTGGCCTTTCGCACGCTCCGGCCAAGTATGTACAGGTTATGTTCATGATCAATGGTCCAGGTAATGGCGCCTTCCCGCTCCCTTGCCTTTTTTAGGGCTCCATTCACAAGGTCCTGGTCCGCATTGTTGGCCACCACAAAATTAGTGGCATTTTTAAACCGCCTGTTGTACAGTGCGATGGCCAAAACCCCGTCTTTTTTATAAGCCTGCTGGTAATTGTTGATGACCTGGCTGATTTCCCGGTTGGCGTTGGACCACACAATGGTATCGTCAATGCTGTCGATCCGGTTCAGGGCATCCTGGATAACGGAGGCCGAGATGGTGACGGAGGAGAGTGTCTCGATGCTGTTCAGATTGCTGGCTATGGTCTGGGAAGAAAAGGATAGGTTTCCGGAAATGGCCTTGTACAGCTGCTCGTTGTAGGCATGGGAGGAAATCTTAAGTCCTATCAGGGCAATGAGGAGGATCAGCAGCACATTGGAGCAGATCATTGCCAGAAGTTTATTCTTCAGGGAAAGGTCTTCAAATTTTCCTTTGATCCGTTTCAGATAGTTCATGTGCGCCTCCTGTGGTGCAGATTCTTGTCATAAATAAATATATACCATATTTTGGCACGGGACAAGGGGAACTTGTATTCGTCTAAAGTGCACAAAAAGTCGGAATTTTAACCATGGATATCGGTTTTTTTGATTGGTTTGCCTGAGAAAAAAAGTTATAATCAGTTCATCAAAGCAACAGAGAAAGAGGGAGGTATTACATCATGAAAAAGAAAATCGCGGTCCTGCTCACGTTGACCCTGGCAGCAGCCGGCCTGTCTGCATGCAGCGGTTCCTCAGGAACTTCCGGCACCCAGGCCGCAGGCAGCAAGGCGGAAGGAGCTTCCACAGAAGCCCAGGCGCCGTCTTCGGAGGGCGGTGAGCTGGTTATGGCCTGGTGGGGAAATCAGGTAAGGAATGAGCGCACCCAGGCGATCCTGGATCTGTATTCCGAGCAGAATCCTGGGGTGACCTTTGACGGACAGTTTTCCGAGTGGGCGGATTACTGGAATAAGTTAGCCACCGCGGCTGCCGGACATTCCATGCCGGATATTGTACAGATGGATTACAAATACATTTCCCAGTATGTGAACAATGACCTGCTGGTGGATCTGGCCCCCTATATTGAAAACGGCACCATTGACGTGTCAAACTGCAATGAGGATGTACTGAATTCAGGCAAGGTGGGAGATGGGCTGTATGCGATCTGCAACGGCATCAATGCCCCGGCCCTGCTCTATAACAAGACAGCCCTGGATGAAGCGGGGATCACGGTAAAGGATAATATGACTATGGACGAATTCATCACCCTGTGCAGGGAGATCCGGGAAAAGACTGGTTATAAGACAAATATCGCCTACAACAACGGTGAGAACTTTATCGAATACTTCCTTCGGGCCAATGATGTGGTGATGTTCGGGGAAGGGAAGCTGGGCGGAACAGCGGAGGATTACATATCCTACTTCAAACTTTACGAGGAAGGGATCAGGGACGGCTGGGTAGTGGATCCCTCCATCTTTGCTGAAAGGACCATCGGTTCCGTGGAACAGGACCCCATGGTTTACGGCTCAAGCCCGGAGACCATGTCCTGGTGTGCCTTCAATTATACCAACCAGCTTACCGCGGTCAGAAGCGCTGCACCTGAAGGCGTTGAAATCGGTATGACCACATGGCCTTCGCCGGATCCGGTAAGATCCGATTACTTAAAGCCAAGCCAGTTCTTTGCCATTACAAAGGACAGTGCAAACCCGGATGAGGCGGCTAAGGTCCTTGATTTTATCACCAATTCCGTTGAGTGCAACAACATCCTGCTGGGAGAGAGGGGAATCCCGCTGTCAGCTTCCGTGGCCGATGCCATTTCCCCCAATATGGATGAGACCAGCCAGGAAGTGATCAAGTTCATCAACGAAGTGGTGTCTGAGAATTCCTCACAGATCAATCCGCCTTCCGCTGACGGTTCCAGCGAGGTAAATGATCTTCTCAACAAACTGGAGGAATCAGTGTGCTACGGCCAGATGACCGCTGAGGACGCCGGACAGCAGCTGTTTACAGAGGGTTCAAAGATCATGGAGTCCAAGAAAAATTAAGGATCTGCAAATAAGGATCTGCAAATAAGTATATGCAAATAAGTATCTGCAATTGAAAAGAGCGGCTGTAACCGGTCGCTCTTTTTATACCCGGCAAGCGCCCAAGGTACGGACGCTAAGTGCCTATAACGAGAGGAGTAGCTATGAAAGCTTTAAAACAGCAGCTCAGCAGGGAAAGCGTGGCCGGTGTACTGTTTACACTGCCTTTTACCATCGGATTCCTGCTGTTTATGATCGTTCCCATGGGAATCTCATTGTACTATTCGTTCTGTGACTACAATATCCTGTCACCGCCTGTTTTTACAGGCATGAAGAATTTTATCTCCATGTTCCGGGACGAAACGTTTTTTAAAACGCTGAAAGTGACGTTTTTCTTTGCCTTTGTCTCCGTGCCGCTAAAGCTTTTGTTTGCTTTGATCGTTGCAATGCTTTTGCTGGAGAACTCAAAAATGTCCGGATTCTACAGGGCGGCCTATTACCTTCCCTCCATTATCGGCGGCTCTGTGGCTGTTTCCATTCTTTGGAAGAGGATGTTTGCCATGGATGGGGTTGTGAACAAGCTGTTGGGACTGGTGGGAATAGAGACTAATTTTTCCTGGCTGGGCGATACAAGGACGGCCATATGGGTCCTGATCCTGCTGGTGGTATGGCAGTTTGGCTCCTCCATGCTGATCTTCCTGTCCTCCCTGAAACAGGTTCCCCAGTCACTGTATGAGGCGGCTGACGTGGACGGGGCCAGCGGTCCGGCGAAATTCTTCAAGATCACCCTCCCCCTGCTGACACCCACCATATTCTTTAATCTGGTGATGCAGATGATCAACGGATTTCTGGCATTTACCCAGTGCTACATCATCACCCAGGGAAAACCCATGAACTCCACCCTGCTATACACGGTGTATATGTATAAGCAGTCCTTTGAATTCTACAATACGGGATACGGTGCAGCGCTTGCATGGGTGATGCTGGCGGTGATCGGGCTGATCACCCTGTTCCTGTTTGCCACCAAACGTTTCTGGGTATATGAAGGAGGGCTCTGATTGTGAAAGAGAAGAGAGTTGCCAGGAAAATAGTATACCATGTCATCGTATTCCTGATCGGCATTATCATGATCTACCCTTTGATTTGGATGATCATGAGTTCCTTCAAGGAAAACAGCACGATTTTCTCCACGGCCGGAAGCCTGATCCCGGAAAACTTCATACTAAAGAATTATTCCACGGGCTGGAAAGGGTTTGGAAAGATTTCCTTTGCTGTATTTTTTAAGAACTCCCTTTTTATCTCCATTGTGGCAACAGCGGGTACGGTGGCAAGCTCCGCCCTGGTTGCCTATGGGTTTGCAAGGTTTAAGTTCCGGGGCAGGGGTATCCTGTTTGCAGCCATGCTGCTGTCCATGATGCTCCCGGCCCAGGTGCTCATGATTCCCCAGTACCTGTGGTATCAGAAGCTTGGATGGGTCGGTTCCTATCTGCCTCTGACCATTCCCTACTTTTTTGCGATCCAGGGCTTTTTTGTATACCTGATCTCCAACTTTATCAGCGGGATCCCCACAGAACTGGATGAGGCGGCCAAAATCGACGGATGTTCCTATGCAGGCATCTTTGGGCGCATCATGCTGCCGCTGATCAAGCCGGCCCTGGTCACAGCCTGTATTTTCTCCTTTATGTGGAGGTGGGACGATTTCCTTTCCGCCCTTTTATATGTAAGCAAGTCCGGCATGTATCCGGTCAGTCTGGCGCTGAAGCTTTTCTGTGATCCGGGTTCCTCATCGGATTATGGAGCAATGTTTGCGATGGCGACCCTGTCCATCCTGCCGTCCATCCTCATCTTCCTGTTCTTTCAAAAGTACCTGGTGGAGGGCATCAGTACCTCCGGATTAAAGGGGTGATGATATGAAGATAATTGACGCACACGTACATCTGGTACAGTATATCGCAGGCACGGGAGCCGGGGGTGAACTCAGGTACTCGGGAAACGGCATGGCGGAATATGCTTCGGGGGAGCGGTTTCAGATGCTGCCTGAGGAATTTTCACAGGGGGTGGTGACGCCCGAGGACATTTTGGGGAAAATGGATGAGAACGGAGTGGAGAAGGCGGTACTGCTCCAGGGCAACTACTTTGGATTCCAGAACCTTTATTCCCTGCAGGCCGCGGCGCGGTATCCAAAGCGTTTTAGGGCCGCCGCTTCCTATGACCCGTTCTGCCGGAACAAGGAACAGATACGAGAACACCTGTTTGAGAAGCTGGGGTGCAATATCGTGAAGTTTGAGGTGAGCACCGGCTCAGGGCTTATGAGCAACCATTTTACCCTTCCTCTGGATGGGGAGGTCATGAGAGCGGAGTATGATTATGCGGATGAGCACGATCTGGTGTTTGTCATTGACATAGGCAAATGTCAAAGTGAGAGCTGGCAGGTGGACCGGCTGAGGAACGCCATCACGGGGCACCCGGGCATGAAGTTTGTGGTCTGCCATCTGCTGGCCGTATCCATGAAAGATGAGGATAAGCTACTGGAGGGGCTTAGGAAGCTGGCCCTGCCCAACGTATGGTTTGACCTTGCGGCCCTTCCCCACAACTGCGGGCCGGATGCTTATCCATACCCCAATGCGCTGCGGTACCTGAGACATGGGATTGAGATCGCAGGTGCCCACAAGCTCATATTTGGTTCAGATATCCCTTCTGTGCTGAAGGAGGACAGTTATTCCAACTTGATCCGCTATATTACAGACAGCCATGGACTGACCAGGGAGGAGAAAGAAATGATCATGTACCGGAATGCAGAGCATGTGTATTTCCGGCAGACAGGAGGAGAATATGAAATATAGAGATAATAAGGTAACGGATATCCAGATCGCATATATTGGCGGAGGTTCCAGAGGATGGGCATGGACGTTTATGACAGACCTTGCCCTGGAGGAACAGATCAGCGGCACCATCCGGCTGTATGATATTGATGAGACGGCGGCCGGGAACAATGAGGTGATCGGAAACCGTCTGATGCAGAGGGAGGATGCAAGGGGGGACTGGAGGTTTGAGACCAGGACGTCCCTTCAGGACGCGCTCACAGGCTGCGATTTTGTTGTTATATCCATATTGCCGGGGACATTTGACGAGATGGAATCAGATGTGCATCTTCCTGAACGACTTGGCATCTACCAGTCCGTGGGGGATACGGCAGGCCCCGGGGGAATGATCCGTGCCCTGCGCACCATTCCCATGTTTGTGGAGATCGCAGAGGCGGTCAAAGCGTATGCGCCCGGGGCATGGGTCATCAATTATACCAACCCCATGTCTTTATGTGTGAAGACCCTTTATCATGTATTTCCGCAGATCAAGGCGTTTGGATGCTGCCATGAGGTGTTCGGTACCCAGAAGGTGTTAAAAGGCATCTGCGAGGAGTACTGTGGGGAAAGGGGGATCGACTGGCATGATATATTTGTCAATGTGCTGGGAATCAACCATTTTACATGGTTTTCCAGCGCCTCCTATAAGGGCATTGACCTGTTCCCGGTTTACAGGGATTATATCAGCGCTCACTTTGAAGAGGGTTACCAGGTGGAAGGTGAGAACTGGATGAATTCCTCGTTTAAATGCGCCAATCGGGTCAAGATGGATCTGTTTAACCGCTATGGGCTGATCGCGGCAGCAGGTGACAGGCATCTGGCTGAATTCATGCCCGGGGATGAATACCTGAAGGATCCTGAAACCGCAGCCTCATGGAAATTCGGCCTTACCACCGTGGAGTGGAGAAAAAAGGACCTTCAGGAACGGCTGGATAAGGGACGCAGGCTGGCAGCCGGAGAGGAAGAGGTCAAGCTGGAGCCCACAGGTGAGGAAGGGATCCTTTTGATCAAGGCATTATGTGGTCTCACAAGGGTGGTCAGCAATGTGAACATCCCCAACACAGCATGCCAGATTACCAATCTTCCAGCCAGTGCGCTGGTTGAGACAAACGCCGTGTTTGAAAAGGACCATATATACCCCCTGGTGGCGGGAGAGGTGCCGGATCCTGTCAGGGCGCTGATCATGCCTCATTTAAAAAACCATGAGCTGATTATGGAAGCGGCTTTGAAGCCTGACCGGGAAAAGGTAGTGCAGGCATTTATGAACGATCCTCTGGTAAAGGGGATAGGGTGCAATGAGGAGGATGTGGGGAATCTGGTGGATGAAATGATAAAAAATACCCGTAAATACCTTCCCGGGGATTGGAATTAAACAGATAAGAGGCATGCTTTGGAGCTGTTGCACGTATAAAAAGTGTACAGCTCCCTTTTGGGTGTTTATTTTTATTTGCAATTCCAGGCATATCAGTTTACAATACCTAAAGTAAGGAATTATTAAGGAACTTTAAGGAAAAACCAAAAGAACAGGAACTTGGGCCTGTGATATACTTTACAAAACAGAACGTAAGAGCGTGTTTGAACACTCATTCGCGCTTAAGGACAGGGAAAGGAGCATTGCTTTGGCAGATCAGGCAGAACAGATTGTCGCGGCGGATCAGGCAGAACAGATTGTCGCAGCGGATCAGGCAGAACAGATTGCTTTGGCAGATCAGGCATGTGAGGCGCCTCCCGGCCGGAAACCCGCCATATGCGTGAGGAACCTGTACAAGATATACCGTGTGGGAGAGACAAAGGTCCGGGCGCTGGACGGCGTGGACTTTGAGATATATAAAGGGGAGTTTGTAGCAATCGTGGGCACCTCGGGTTCTGGCAAATCCACACTCTTAAACATGCTGGCCGGCCTTGAGAAGCCCACCAAGGGTGAGATAGAGATCGGCAGGGTACATATAGAAAAGATGACGGAAAAACAGCTGGTTACATTCCGCCGTGAGCGGGTGGGATTTATTTTCCAGGCTTACAACCTGCTGAATACAATGAATGCGGTTGAGAATGTGGCCCTTCCGCTCTCCTTCCGCGGCATGTCCAAAAGGGAGAGACTTAAGAGGGCCAAGAAGTTCATGGACCTGGTGGGCGTGGGGGACCAGGCAAAACATATGCCCAACCAGATGTCGGGAGGACAGCAGCAGAGGGTGGGCATAGCCAGGGCGCTGGTGGTCAGCCCGGAGATCATATTCGCGGACGAGCCCACCGGTAATCTGGATTCCAGGACCACCATGGAGGTTCTGCGCCTGATGCAGACCATTGTGAGAGAGCAGGGACAGACCCTGGTCATGGTCACCCATGATAATAATCTGGCTTCCTATGCGGACAGAAGGATCAGGATCGTGGATGGAAAGATCGTGGCCATAGAGACCGGCGGCAGGCCGGCAGAGGAGAACCATATAGAAAAGGGAGTATGTGACAATGAGACCGATGAAAATGCGTAAAGGCTTGATAATCCTGTGGATGACAGCCCTGATGGCGGCAGCCCTGCCGGCCAATGCAATGGCCAGCAGCTACCAGCTGGGATATAACACCAATGCCAGCGACAATGACTATATTTCCACTACCAAGGCGCCCAGGGGAAGGATTGGAAAATCCATGTCCATTTCCTTCCGCATAAGGGCCACGGATGAGGATATGAATAACCTGAAGGTAAGCCTTCAGCAGACCAATGATTTCCAGCAGATTGAGGAGCGGGGCAACGGCGATTACACGGTGGACTATTACCCGTTTGAGATAATGGAAACCACGTTCCTGGCAAAGAGTGTGGGAAATATCAAGAAGGGCAATATTAAAAGCGTATCCCTTTCAGCCAATGTCCGCCGGGATGCCCAGCAGGGATATTACAGCATTCCCATCTATCTGGAGTGGGACGGCGGTTCGGATACGGACTATATCAATGTCTGGATCTCAACGGACACATCCTCGGGCGCAGATGACGAGGAGGATACAAAAGAGGGCAATTACTTTGTGATCGGGGAAAACCAGTCCACTCCCCGGGGCATCTACCCCAATGTAATGGACTATACGGTAAATTTCCGCAACAAGCGCAACACCACGGCCCAGGATGTGACTGTCAGCATGCAGCTGTCCGAGGATGATACCAAGTTCCCCTTTGAGATCAATGACGGAAACTATGACAGAACCTTTGAGCGGGTACAGTCAGGTGAGACCGTGTCGGCCTCATACAGCATGGCCATACGCAAGGATTCCTACAGCGGGTATTATCCCATCAAATATACCATTACCTTCCGCCTCAGTTCCGAGGGGGACCTGCACAAGGAGGAAGGAACATTTTATGTACATATCATATCCAAGGACAAGGAGGATGACCTGAGGGATTTTGACGCTAATGACAGGACCAAGGCAAGGCTTATTGTGGACAGCTATTATACGGTTCCGGAGCAGATCTTTGCAGGGGATGAGTTTGAACTGGTGCTGAACATGAAGAACGCATCCACCTCAGTGCCGGCCAGCAATATCCTTTTTAACCTGGAATCAGAGAAGGTATCGGACAGCGCGGTGTTCACAACGGAATCCGGTTCCTCATCCATGGTGGTCAATGACCTGGGCGCGGGGCAGAGTACAGAAGTACGTGCCAAATTCACGGCCAGGGCAGGGGTGGACCAGCGTTCCTACGCAATCACCATCAAGGAAAAGTACGACAGCCCTGAATTTAAGAACGCGGAAGAGAGCATTGTGGTGGACATACCTGTGAAGCAGTACGCAAAGCTCAGCACCAGCACCATTGACGTGATGCCGGACAGCATGACCGTTGGCTCCGAGTCCAATGTCATGTTTGGGATCAACAACACGGGCAAGGTGATCCTCTATAATGTGACGGCCACCTTTGAAAGTGATTCCATCAAAACCACGGACGCATATGTGGGCAACATAAAGCCGGGTGAGACAGGGAACGTGGACGTGATGCTTACAGGCATCAATCCCACCATGGATGACGGCACGGTGAAGATCTCCATTTCCTATGAAGATGAAAACGGTGTGGCTGCTGACCCTGTAGTAAAGGAACTGACCCTGTTCATCACAGAGGAAGTGGATGAATCCTTTGACATGAATATGGACATGGAGGCAGGAGCCATGGACGCGCAGGCCAGTCCGTCCTTCTGGAGTAAGTATAAGGTGCTGATCATTGCAGGAGCAGTGGCGGCGGCAGGTGCAGGTGTGACTGCGGTTGTGGTTATCAGAAAGAAACGCAGGGCAGCTAAGGAAGAGGATGTAGACGATGAGATTTCCTGATCTTCTGATCATGAGCATTAACAATTTAAGACGCAGGAAGCTTAGGACCGTCCTCACAGTGCTGGGGGTCATCATTGGTACGGCTTCCATTGTGGTCATGGTATCCCTGGGAATCGGTCTTGACCAGATGTTTATGGAACAGCTTTCCTCCTGGGGCAGCCTGACCACCGTAGATGTGTACGGCGGTTCCGGGAGCAGCTATTACGGAGGCGCTGTCATGGTGGGCGGCGGCGGAAGCAAATCCTCCGATCCAACCTATATTACGGACGAGGTGATCGACAAATTCCAGCGCATCGGCCATGTGACCGGAGTGTCCCCCATATTGGATATGAATGTGGTGATCCGCCAGGGGGCCTACGAGGCACAGTACATGACCCTGCGGGGAGTGGGACAGAAGTTTCTGGAGCAGATTCCCTTGGGCGAAGGGCGCATGCCTGAACCCGGGGAAATGGGGCTGGTGTTTGGCAATACGGTACAGCAGGATTTTTACAATTCCAAGACAGGAAGAGGATACTGGGATACAGGGGAACTGCCGGATGTGGATTTTCTTAACAAACCTCTGTTTGTCATATTTGATATGGATGCCTACTTCCAGTCAAAGAATACCTCCAGCAGTTTTGGGAGTTCTTCCGATGACAGCCAGCCGCAGGTAAAACCTCCCAAGAAATATATGATGAACGGCATTGGAAAGGTGGAAGGCGGGCCGGAGGACTGGAATTCCTATTCCTACGGCGTGTACACGGATATAGATGGCTTAAAGGCACAGCTGAAAAAAGCATTCAAAAAAGGCACCGCTATCCCGGGACAGCCTACCAACAAAAAGGGAAAACCCCTGAATTATCTGGTGTACAGCAGGGCGCAGATCTATGTGGACGACATGGAGAATGTAAAGGAGGTCCAGTCCAAAGTGGCTGATATGGGCTTTCAGGTAAACAGCCAGATGGATTGGATGGAGAGTTCCAAGCAGCAGTCCCAGATGATACAGGCAGTGCTGGGAGGAATCGGCGCAGTATCCCTGTTTGTGGCCGCCATCGGCATTGCCAATACCATGATGATGTCTATCTATGAGAGGACCAAGGAAATCGGCGTCATGAAGGTGCTGGGATGTGATATGGGGAATATACGGAACATGTTCCTGATTGAATCCGGCTTTATCGGTTTTATGGGAGGAGTGATCGGCATTGGCCTGAGCTATGGAATATCGGGCGTGATCAACCGCTTTGTGAATATGGAGGAGATGAACGGCCTCACCGGCAACCTTTCCAGAATACCGCCCTGGCTGTCTCTTGCAGCAGTGGGATTTGCCATTTTCGTGGGCATGGCGGCAGGGTTTATGCCGGCCATGAGGGCCATGAAGCTGAGTCCCCTGGCAGCCATCAGGAATGATTAGTAAAACTTCTAAAAAACTATTGCAATATTAGCAAAAAAGATATATAGTAATAATATGGCGTGTGACTGGCGGATAAGTGGATGAACCACAGGGAGCACGCAGTATGGATTTTGTTGGATTGAGCCGACCGCCTGGGCACGTGTGTATTTTGCGTGCTCAGGGTTTCGGCTCTTATTTAATTGTACAAGAAAGAATGACAGTGTACCGGGAAATTCCGAGAGTACACCCACAAGCAAACGGAGGAATTACTATGAAACAGATGTCGCTGGAACAGGAACTGAGAAGCAATGCTTACCCGGGCCGGGGAATCGTCATCGGACGTTCTGAGGACGGAAGCAAGGCCGTAACCGCCTACTTTATCATGGGAAGGAGCGCCAACAGCCGTAACCGTGTGTTCACAGAGGATGGGGAAGGGATCAGGACCCAGGCCTTTGATCCGGCCAGGCTGGAGGATCCCAGCCTGATCATTTATGCCCCGGTCAGGGTTCTGGGCAACAAGACCATTGTGACCAACGGTGACCAGACAGACACCATTTATGAGGGAATGGACCATCAGATGACATTTGAACAGTCCCTGCGCTCCAGGGAGTTTGAGCCCGATGCCCCCAACTATACCCCAAGGATTTCCGGTATCATGCACATTGAAAATGGCGGCTACAATTATGCCATGTCCATTTTAAAGAGCAATAACGGCAATCCTGATTCCTGCCTGCGTTTTACCTATGCCTATGAGGCTCCGGCGGCAGGAGAGGGACGTTTTATCCACACCTACATGCATGACGGAGATCCTCTGCCAAGCTTTGAGGGAGAGCCCAAGGCAGTGGGGATCAGCGGGAACATTGACCAGTTTACGGACATGATCTGGAACAGCCTGGATCAGGACAATAAGGTTTCCCTCTTTGTCCGCTTCATTGATATCGCATCAGGCGCCTATGAGACAAGGATCGTGAATAAAAACAAATAAATAGGAGAGAGGTACTGTTATGAAAGAACTGGAACTGAAGTATGGCTGCAATCCTAATCAGAAACCATCCAGAATATTCATGGAGGGGGACAGGGAGCTTCCCATTACTGTTCTAAGCGGCAGACCGGGGTACATCAATTTCATGGATGCCCTCAATGGCTGGCAGCTTGTAAAGGAGCTAAAAAAAGCCACCGGGCTTGCGGCCGCCGCTTCCTTTAAGCATGTGTCGCCTGCAGGTGCCGCAGTGGGCCTGCCTCTGGATGATACACTGAAAAAGATATACTGGGTGGATGACATGGGTGACCTGTCACCGCTGGCCAGCGCTTATGCAAGGGCCAGGGGCGCGGACAGGATGTCCTCCTTCGGCGATTTCATTTCCCTGTCAGATGTGTGTGATGTGGACACGGCCAGGATGATCAAGAGGGAAGTGTCGGACGGCGTCATTGCTCCGGGATATGAACCTGAGGCGCTGGAGATACTGAAGTCCAAAAAGAACGGAAACTACAATGTGATCCAGATCGATCCGGATTATGAGCCGGCTGCCATTGAGCGCAAGCAGATTTACGGCGTCACCTTTGAACAGGGCCATAATAACCTGGAGATCAACAACGACATGCTTCGGGATATTGTGACAAAGAACAGGGAACTTCCGGAATCAGCCAAAATGGATCTTTTGATCTCCCTGATCACCTTAAAATATACACAGTCCAATTCCGTCTGCTATGTAAAGGGAGGACAGGCCATTGGTATCGGGGCAGGGCAGCAGTCCAGGGTCCACTGTACACGCCTGGCAGGCAGCAAGGCTGACAACTGGTATCTGCGCCAGGCTCCCCAGGTATTAAACCTGCCCTTTGTGGACAGCATCAAGCGGGCTGACAGGGATAATGCCATTGACGTGTATATGGGCGAGGATTATATGGACGTACTGGCTGACGGCAGATGGGAGAAAACATTTAAAGTCAAACCGCCTGTGTTTACAAAGGAGGAGAAAAGGGCCTGGCTGGATACCATGACAGACGTGGCCCTTGGATCAGATGCCTTTTTCCCATTTGGAGACAACATTGACCGGGCCTATAAGAGCGGAGTCAAGTATGTGGCGCAGCCGGGAGGATCGGTGCGGGATGATCAGGTGATCGAAACCTGCAACCAGTATCATATGGTTATGGCATTTACAGGAATCAGACTGTTTCATCATTAATAGTATACAGGAAAGGGACCGGGGCGGCTGCTTCGGTTCTTTTTCTGTATGGCGCCGGCTCTGTATCGGCCCATAATATATTTTCACAGTTGATAGAACGGAAGTGTCGGAGTATAATGGAGCGAGCAATTAAATGAGGGGAGTTTAAGTATGATAACGGATCTGACAGCGGAGCATCCTAAAAAGACATTGTGGAGGTTTGCCCTGCCCATGTTTATGAGTGTCATGTTCCAGCAGATGTATAATATTGCGGACAGCGCTATTGCAGGCAGGTTTGCGGGGGAGGATGCCCTGGCTGCCGTGGGGGCCTCTTATCCCATTACGGTGATATTCATGGCCTTTGCGGTGGGGAGCAACCTGGGGGCCTCCGTAGTGGTCTCCAGGCTCTTTGGAGCAAAGGACCTGGGGAGAATGAAATCCGCGGTCTACACGGCCTTTATTGCCTGCGGCGCCATGAGCCTGGTGCTGACCGGGCTGGGATATGTGTTCTGCGGTGCCATGATGGAAGCCATCCACACCCCGGCCAATATCTTTGGGGACGGTGAGCTTTATCTGAAGATTTACGTGCTGGGCCTCACCTTCCTGTTCCTCTACAATGTGTGCACAGGGATTTTTACCGCTCTTGGGGATTCAAGAACACCGCTGTATTTCCTGATCGGTTCTTCGGTGGGCAATGTTGTGCTGGATTACTGGTTTGTGGCCGGTCTGGGCATGGGGGTGGCGGGCGTGGCCTGGGCAACCTTTATCGCCCAGGGCGTGTCGGCCGTGCTGGCCCTTGCCGCCCTGGCCCTGCGTCTGCGGGGAATCAGGACAGATAAGAGGGTGGTGCTCTTTGACATTATCCTTCTGTCCCAGATCGCGGCCATAGCAGTGCCCAGCATTATGCAGCAGAGCGTTCTCTCCGTTGGAAACATGTTTGTGCAGGAGATCGTGAACCGGTACGGATCAGCGGTGATCGCCGGATATTCAGGCGCCATCAAGCTGAATACATTTGCCATCAACGCCTTTATGTCCCTGGGAGGCTGCCTGTCCAGCTATACGGCCCAGAACCTGGGGGCCGGGAAGATGGAGCGGATCCCTCTGGGATTCAGGACAGGCATCAGGCTGTCCCTGTGCGCGGCTATCCCTTTTTTTGCGCTGTATTTCGGATTCAGCCGCCAGATGATGGGCCTGTTCCTCAATGGAGACAGCGGGGAGGCCATCGCCTCGGGCATGGAATTCCTGCGCATTGTCAGCCCCATGTATTTTATGATATCCATTAAGCTGACCACGGACGGGATCATACGCGGTTCCGGGGCCATGGGTTATTTTGTGCTGGCAACCGTGCCGGATCTGATCCTGCGCATCATTGTGGCCAATCTCCTTGCCGGCCGTTTTGGAAGTACGGGAATCTGGATGGCATGGCCTTTCGGGTGGGTCGTAGCCACGGTCCTGACCATTATCTTTTACCGCCGGATCGTCACCGGAAAGTACCGGATCCGCTTGTAATCGGAAATTGTGAACCTTTTGTGAAATCAGGCGGATGGAAGCATTTGGACCTTGTACGGAAAATATGTTTGTGCTATAGTGTGTTTGAAAAATGCTCTCTAACTCGTGATTGAAAATGTTTCAGAAGGACGGAATCAGTGACAAAGGAAAACAGGGATAAATACTTAAAACAACGATGGAACGTGATCAAGGCTGTATGTAAGTTCGTATGCCTTTTGCTGGTGCCTTGTATCTCGTATCTGCTTTTTGAATATGTGACCGGCAACCTGGCAACGGTTTCCGTGAGTATGGCTGTTCTCAATATAGCCTGGATGTATGTGCTGTACCTCATGCTGTTTGCGGTGAGCGGAACCACCCGCGCGGCAGTGCCTGTGGTGTCTGTTTTCCTGCTGGTGCTGTCCCTGGCAGAGGCGTTTGTGGTGGCCTTCAGGGACCGTCCCATCCTGCTGTGGGATGCCATGGCATTTAAGACAGCCATGACCGTTTCGGGAAATTATACATTTGTCATTACCCAGGAGATGAAGATCGCCTGTGTATGTGTGATTTTGATGAATATTGCCCTTTGGTTTATGCCGTTTCGCATCAGGGGGTGGAAGCTCCGCCTGGCTGCCGGGGCAGGCACCGCAGCAGCCATCGGAGGGTTTGCAGCCTGGTTTTTTACCTCCCTGGTGCCCGGCTGGGGGCTGGGGATCAATATGTGGGCTGTCAATGACACGTATAAGGAATACGGGTATGTGCTTTCCACTGCAGTGTCCCTTCAGTACATGGTAAAAAAACCGCCTCAGGGCTACAGTACGGCAAAGCTGAAGGAGATACATGACAGGCTGGAAGAGGAGGAGCAGGTACGGCTGGCATCCCTGGGAAGCGTGTCCCTGGAGGATGACAGTATCACTCCGGTGAATCTGATCTGCATTATGAACGAAAGCCTGTCGGATCTCAGGACTGCAGGGGATTTTACAACCAATACGGAGTATTTTCCGTTTATCAGCAGTCTTGAGGAGAACACGGTCAAGGGAAGCCTTTGCGTCCCCGTGTTCGGTTCCCTTACCAGCAATTCGGAATTTGAGTTTCTCACAGGGGATTCCATGGCCCTGCTGCCCTCCAATTCCATTGCATACCAGTTTAATGTAAAGCCGGATACATATTCCATGGTTAGTACGCTGAAGGACCAGGGGTATGATGCCGTGGCCATGCATCCGTATCCCGGTGAAAACTGGAACCGGGTGGAGTGTTACAATAATATGGGCTTTGACGCGTTTCTGGACGAGGAATTTTATGAAGACAGTGAACAGCTTCGCAATTATGTGAGCGATGCGGCTGATTACGACAAGCTGATCAGTGTGGTGGAGAGCAAGAGGGCGCCTGAGGATAAGCTTTTTATTTTCAATGTGACCATGCAGAACCATGGGGGATATGAGGAGGAGTATGACAATTTTGAGCAGGAAGTATGGCTGACAGGGGAATATGAAGGCCTGTATCCCAAGACGGACCAATACCTTTCCCTGATGAAAAAGTCAGACGAGGCGTTTCAGTACCTGCTGGAGTATTTTTCCAAGGTGGATGAACCCACCATGATCGTGATGTTTGGGGATCACCAGCCCAGCGTGGAGGACGAATTTTTTGACGCCATAGCCGGCATGCCAAGCAGTGAGGTACCGGTACAGGATCATCTTATGTGGTATGAGACACCCTTTATTATTTGGACCAACTATGACATGCCTTCCCGGGACATGGGAAAGCTGGGAGCGGTCTACCTCTCCTCAGAGGTCCTGAGAATGGCCAATCTGGAACTGACACCCTATAACCGTTTCCTTCTCCGGATGGAGGAAGTGCTGCCCGTGGTCCATTTCCTGGGCTGTTATGACAGGGAGGGCAATTACTATTACTGGGCCAAGGCCGAGTCGGAGCGCTGTCCCTATCAGGACATGGTCCTGGACTATGAGGCCCTGGTTTACAACCACAGTCTGGACAGGAAAAAGTACAAGGACATGTTTGTTATAAAATAGTATAAGCTTAGAAAAAATTGTAAAAGCACTTGGCAAGCTGCCCCCGCATAGAATAAGATTAAGAATATGCAGGGTGGCTTTCTTTGAAGACTTTTCCGAAACCATTAACAGCAGGAGAGGAAAAAGAGTATCTGGAACGCTGCAAAGAGGGCGACCAGTCAGCCAGGGATATGCTGATTGAGCATAATATGCGTCTGGTGGCCCATGTGGTAAAAAAGTACCAGGGCTCTGATTACGATATGGAGGACCTGCTATCCGTTGGGACTATCGGCCTGATCAAGGCTGTGAATACATTTAATGCAGATAAAGGCTCACGACTGGCCACCTATGCAGCCAGATGCGTGGAAAATGAAATACTGATGCTCCTTCGTGCCAGCAAGAAATTTTCCAAAGAAGTGTCTCTTTTTGAACCTATAGGGGTAGACAAGGACGGGGAAACAGTAAGCTTGGTAGACGTCATCGAGATGGACAATAAAGAAACATTGGATACCATGATATTGAAACAGGACGTAAAGGAACTGTACGAGGCATTTGAATCCTGTCTGACGGAAACTGAAAAGACGGTATTGGGAATGCGTTATGGACTGTACAGGGGCAAAGAACATACCCAGCGTGAGATTGCGGGGAACCTCGGGATCTCACGTTCTTATGTGAGCCGCATTGAGAAAAAGGCGATTGAGAAGATACGGGCGGAGTTTTCTAAACACGGCGGCTGAAAATAAAGTCAGTGAAACACGGCGCCTTGGCGGATAAATTAAGAAATGAATCTGAACAGACACCGGAACTTGAGGGGGAAACTCAAGGTTCCGGTGTTTTGTTTTAGGGGGAGATATGATATAATCGAAAAAGCAATATTATTTATCAAAAGAACCTTTGCAGTTATAGAAATGATGGAAGATTTGCCCGGATTGGAGATGCCTATGAATATCTGATGTCCATGTGCGCTCCCAACGCTGAAAAACCGAAGACACGGGTGAGATGTTCCCAATTTTGAATATAACTGACGGAAACATGATAGACAGAAGGAGAGACAAGGTTGATCAAAAAAGGACAATCAAGAAAAAAGCGTGAGCCAAAGGCATGGTCAAAATATATGATAGGCGGGACCGTGGTCCTGACAGCCGGAATTGTGTGTGTCTGCCTTATTGGTCTGGTGCGGAGCAGGGGAAAGGAGCATCTTTCCTCGGAACGGCTTTGGAGCAGGGAACGGGGAAACGATTCCGAGAACGGGCTTCAGGGCGGGAAGGATACGAATGGGGCAGAGGGGCAGGAGAGCCGTGACCGGATGGCAGAGGAGCAGGATGCGGGCAGACAGACGGAGTGGGCCCGTGAGATCCTGGACCAGATGACCATGGAGGAAAAGGCAGCCCAGCTGTTCATTATCACTCCGGAGCAGCTGACAGGCGGTTCCCAGGTCACTGTGGCGGATGAAACCATTAGGGAAGCGCTAAAGCAATACCCGGTGGGCGGACTTATCTATTTTTCCGGAAACCTGGTGGACCCAGCCCAGCTAAAGGAGATGACTTCACATACCCAGGCATATGCCATGGAACACAGCGGGATCCCTCTGTTTCTTTCCATTGACGAGGAGGGAGGGGATATTGCCAGGATCGGTACTCATGAGGGATTTCAGGTGGAGCAGGTGTCTGCAATGGCTGAGATCGGAGCATCCGGTGACTGGGCAATGGCTTACGATGCGGGTAATACCATTGGGACATATCTGAGAGAGTACGGCATCAATGTGGATTTTGCCCCGGATGCGGATGTGCTCACCAACCCGGATAATACGGTGGTAAAGACACGTTCCTTTGGGACGGACCCGGAATTGGTGACAAAAATGTCATTGGCCTATCTGGACGGGCTTACAGGTCAGGGAGTCTATGGAGTACCAAAGCATTTCCCGGGCCATGGGGCCACAAAAGGGGACAGCCACCAGGGATATGCCTATGCGGATAAGACATGGGAAGAACTTGAGAAAACGGATCTGGTGCCTTTTTATGCCATGGCAGAGCGGCAGGTGCCCTTTATCATGGCAGGACACATATCCCTGCCAAGGATTACGGGGGAAGATGTTCCATGTTCCCTTTCAGGGGAGGCGCTGCAGGGGTATTTGCGGGAGAAAATGGGATATGAGGGGATCATCATTACGGATGCGCTGAATATGGGGGCTATACAGGAGCATTACCCGTCAGGTCAAGCGGCAGTGATGGCCTTTAAGGCCGGTGCGGATATGCTGCTGATGCCCGCGGATTTCCATGCGGCCTATGAGGAGGTGGTCCGGGCAGTCCGGGACGGGGAGATTTCCGTGGAGCGTCTGGATGGATCCGTACTGCGCATTTTGAAGGTGAAAGCCGGGCTGTCAGGATCATTTTCATAAAAATTCAAAAAATATTATAAAAAGATAAAAGAATTGTGCATTGTCTTATGATGTGTTTGCCTTTATACTAGTCATAGCAGGCGGGACCGGTGAATTTGGAACCTGTTCCGTCTTTTTGCGGCAACCAAGTGTTCATAAGGAGGAAAAGCAATGGCGATTTTAGTGACTGGAGGCGCCGGTTATATCGGAAGCCACACCTGCGTGGAACTTTTAAATGCAGGTTATGATGTAGTAGTAGTAGACAACCTTTACAATTCCAGTGAGAAGGCGCTTCAGAGAGTGGAGCAGATTACCGGCAGGAAGGTTACATTCTATGAGGTGGACTTGCTTGACCAGCCCGCACTAAAGAACGTATTTGATAAGGAGAACATTGAGTCTGTCATCCATTTTGCAGGCCTGAAGGCAGTGGGTGAGTCTGTTCACAAGCCTCTTGAATACTATCACAATAATATAACAGGAACCCTGATCCTCTGTGATGAGATGAGGAACCATGGGGTTAAGAATATTGTATTCAGTTCATCTGCAACCGTGTACGGGGATCCTGCCGAGATTCCCATTACCGAGAACTGCCCTAAGGGGGAGATCACCAATCCTTACGGACGCACCAAAGGAATGCTGGAGCAGATCCTCACTGACCTGCATACCGCGGATGATCAGTGGAATGTGGTCCTTCTGCGCTACTTTAATCCCATCGGAGCCCATGAGAGCGGCCTGATCGGCGAGGATCCAAAGGGGATCCCCAACAACCTGGTTCCTTATATTGCCCAGGTGGCAGTGGGCAAGCTGGAACATCTCAATGTATTTGGCAATGATTATGACACGCCTGATGGGACCGGAGTGCGCGACTACATCCATGTGGTGGACCTGGCAAAGGGCCATGTGAAGGCTGTTAAAAAGCTGGAAGACAGGGAGGGAGTCAGCATCTACAACCTGGGTACGGGCGTTGGTTACAGTGTGCTGGATGTGCTCCATGCCTATGAAAAGGCCTGCGGCCAGACATTAAAGTATGAGATCCGGCCCCGCAGGGACGGAGATGTGGCAGTGTGCTATTCCGACTCCGCAAAAGCCGGCAGGGAATTGGGCTGGAGGGCTGAAAAGGGAATTGAGGAAATGTGCGCTGATTCATGGAAATGGCAGTCCATGAACCCAAATGGCTACAGGGATTAAATAAAATACAGGCTTTTGCAGGCCCGGAGCTGGAAGTATCTGTCTGGCTCCGGGCTTTTTTTATATACGGTTTTTAATATAAAAGAACAAATGTTTGCATCAGGGGTTGATTTTACCGCGGCCTTATGGTAAACTGTTAAAACAAACATATGTTCGAGGACGGGCGATGCCATGCTGATTCAGGAGAATTTAACCATACAGGAAAAACTTAAGATATTGACAGATGCGGCAAAGTATGATGTGGCCTGTACATCCAGCGGTGTGAAGCGCAGGGGTAAGGCCGGAAGTATTGGGAATACATCGGAGGCGGGAATCTGTCACAGCTTTGCGGCGGACGGGCGGTGCATATCCCTGCTTAAGATCCTGTTCACCAACCAGTGCATTTACGACTGTAAGTACTGTGTGAACCGGTGTACCAATGATGTGGTGAGGACTGCTTTTACACCGGACGAGGTCTGTAAACTGACCATTGAATTCTATCGGAGGAATTATATTGAAGGTCTTTTCCTGAGCTCCGGCATTTTGTATAATGCCACATACACCATGGAGCAGATATACGAGACCATGTACAAGCTCAGGAACCAGTGGAATTTTAACGGCTATATCCACGTGAAGGCTATACCGGGCGCTGATCCTGAGCTGGTGGAGCGCGTAGGGTTCCTGGCCGACAGGATGAGCGTTAATCTGGAACTGCCCACAGCAGAGGGGCTTAAGAACCTGGCGCCTGGAAAGACCCGGGATAAGATCCTAAGCCCCATGCGCCAGATCCAGCAGGGGATCTCTGTATCCAGCCATCTGCTGGGGTATGACAGGGAGTATAAGAAGCCCTACAGCACAAAGCATGCAGGCTTTGCCGGGGGCGCGGCCCTGATCGATCCGAAGCTGGCCCAGGCACCCTTGGGGGTGCTGGAGGAAAGAGATGATTCAGACCGGTCCGTGGGAAGAGTACCGGATCTTCAACCATCCGATCCATCAACCGGTATAACAACCGGTATAGCAGCCGGCACCACAGCCGGCACCACAGCCGGCGCTGCATCCTGGGATGCCCATAAGAGCCATCTGGTTCTTCCCGCCTCCAGGTATAAGAAGTCAGCCTTTGTGCCCGCGGGGCAGAGTACCCAGATGATCGTGGGGGCAACTCCGGAGAATGATTATCAGATGATGTCCGTGACCCAGGCCCTTTACCGGAACTTTGGGTTGAAGCGGGTATTTTATTCCGCATATATTCCGGTGAATGAGGACAGCAGCCTTCCCAGCCTGCCCGGGGGGCCGCCCCTGCTCAGGGAGCACAGGCTGTATCAGGCGGACTGGCTGCTGCGGTTCTATGGCTTTAAGGCAGAGGAACTGCTGTCAGAGGATAAGCCGAATTTTAACGTGTTTCTGGATCCCAAGTGTGACTGGGCCCTTCGCCATCTGGAGGGATTTCCCGTGGAGGTGAACAGGGCTTCTTATGATGAACTGCTTCGTGTCCCGGGAATGGGGGTGAAGTCCGCCGTGAGGATCGTGTCTGCCAGAAGTGCAGGAAAGCTGGGCTTTGAGGACCTGAAGAAGCTGGGGGTGGTGCTGAAGCGGGCTAGATATTTTATCACCTGTTCAGGCCGCATGATGGAAGGGGCAAGATTGGACCAGGACTATATCACCAACTGTCTCATAGGGGATGAGAGAAGGGCTGCCTGGGATATAGAACACAAGGACTGTTTCAGGCAGCTGTCGCTGTTTGATGATATGCATATGGAGATGCCGGTTACAGATGAGGACCAATATACAGCCGTGCTGGGGAATCTTTAGGAGGTAAGGGATCATGACCATTTATCTGTGTAATCCGGATTTTGAGGGGATCCTGTGCGGCATCTATGATGCCTGGATGGGGCTTAAAGGGCATGATAACGTGCGCCTGGAACTTAAGGGAACCTATCAGGAGATGGAGCTTTTCAGTGAATATGTGGATGTGGGGGCGTCACCTGAAAAGGTGGGAAAGGTAACACGGTCCGTGTGTAAAAAGCTGTCACAAAGTGTTTATGAGAAGATTTATGTGGCATCCCTGAGCCAGGACGGTGACAGGGCGGATAAGATCTACCGCTTTTTGGTACGGGCCTTTGCCATGGGGCCGGAGATATTGGATCAGCTCCAGATTCCGGAGAACTATGAACTCTTTCAGATGTGCCGTAATGTATATAATGAAAACCATCTGCTGGTGGAGTTCCTTCGTTTTTCCCAGGCTCCGGGAGGCATGTTGGTATCCAGGATCGGGCCAAAGAACGATGTGATGACGCTCCTGGCACCCCATTTTGCCGACAGGCTTCCTGAGGAAAACTGGGTGATTTATGATGAGAACAGGGAGAAGGCAGCGGTCCACCCAAGGGGAAGGGACTGGATGATCGTCAATCATCCCATGGAGCAGTCAGGGAATGGTGGAATTTGGCAGCTGTGCCTTGAACAGGACACAGATGAACAGGAGTATGAGGACCTGTGGATTGCCTTTTTTAATACCATTGCCATTAAGGAAAGGAAGAATCCTGTCTGCCAGAGAAACCATTTACCTTTGCGTTTCAGGCCCTACATGACGGAATTTCGCAAGTGAGCCCGTGCTGCTCCAGGCTGCCTTGAGATACATCACAGAATGTAATTATAAGATACCCTTGTTTTTTTAACAGTATTTTAGTATAGTAATACTATCTTAATTCAGAGGAGCAGGTATCTTCCTGCTCTGTCTTGCTACGATCAGGCACGGTTTGTGCTATATTCCAATTTTATAACACACGATACCCTCATTTGACAGGGGTACTATGAATCAAACACACAAAAGAAAGGAAATATGAATGTTTACAAAAATCAACAGCGGAGGTATACGGGCTGTGGACGGCTTTCTTGTGTCAGTGGAGGCAGATGTATCAGGGGGGCTGCCTGCTTTTTCTATTTCCGGCCATCTGGCTTCCGAGGTCAGGGAATCTCAGGAGCGGGTGCGCACGGCTCTTAGAAACTCCGGATTCAGGCTGCCGGCCCGGAAGATCACGGTGAATTTATCCCCGGCAGGGATACGAAAAGGGGGAACCGCTTACGACCTGGCCATAGCCGTGGCTGTATTGGGGGCATTTGAGCAGGTGGATCTATGCGCGCTACAGGACTGTTTTGTCATTGGAGAGTTGGGGCTGGATGGGAGGGTAAAGCCTGTGAACGGTGTGCTTTCCATGGTGGATGCTGCCAGGGAACACGGATTAAGGCGATGCTTTCTGCCGGTGGAAAATGCCAGGGAAGGGTTGGTGATCCGAAATATAGATATAGTGGGGGTAGAGTCCCTGGAACAAATGGTCCGCATGCTGAGAACGCCTGGATCCATAGAAGTGCTGAAGCCGGGCAGCCTGAAGGAAAATGCCGGGGGTGAGACAGGGAAAGAGTATGATGTGGATTTTCGGGATGTAAACGGGCAGCTGGTCCTGAGACGGGCTGCTGAGATCGCGGCTTCCGGAATGCACGGCCTTCTCATGAGCGGCAGTGCCGGAACCGGAAAAACCATGGTGGCCAAACGGATTCCCACCATTATGCCGGCTTTATCCAGGGAGGAGGACATCGAGATATCAAAGATATACAGCATCTGCGGTATGCTGCCCCAGGGGCAGCCTCTTTTGTCGCACCGTCCATTCAGAAATCCCCACCACACCGTCACGCCTCTTGCCCTGACGGGAGGTGGTGGAATGGCAAAGCCGGGCGAACTATCCCTGGCATCAGGGGGGATACTTTTTCTGGATGAGCTGCCCCACTTTGGACGAAAAGCCATAGACATACTGAGACAGCCACTTGAAGAGCGCCGGGTTACGGTTACCAGGGTACATGGAAACTATGAGTTCCCGGCCGATTTTCTCATCGTAGCAGCCATTAACCCGTGCCCATGCGGATTTTATCCGGACAGGACCAGGTGTAACTGCTCCGAGACACAGATCCAAAGATATCTGGAACATATATCACGGCCTGTACTAAACCGGTTCGATCTCTGCGCAGAGGCCAGCATGATCTCATTTGAGGAGTTAAGCGGCAAAAACCAGGACAATGAGGATTCCGCATCCATCCGGGAACGGGTGGAGGCTGCCGTACAGATTCAGAGAAATCGTTATGAGGGAACCGGGATACGGTTCAACAGCCATATGGGGCCCAGGGAGGTGGCCCAGTACTGCGTACTAGGACAAAAGGAAAAGCGCCTGATAAAATCAGCATATGAAACACGAGGACTCAGCGCCAGGCGGTATCACAAAGCATTAAAAGTAGCGCGGACCATAGCCGACCTTGCGGGATGCGGCTCCATCAGACGGGAGCACCTGGCGGAAGCGTTGGGCTATGGAATGCTGGAGGATAAATTATGGGGATGATAAAGGACAGGTTAGGACAGTTGGAGCAGGAAGGCCCGGTCCTTAAATTAAACAGGGAAAAGGAGTTCATCTATTGGCTCACCAGGTGTCCGGGTGTTGGCGCCGTGACTGTTAAAAAGGCCGGTGAGCGGGCAGGAGGATTCGAGAATGTATATTATATAGAAGGAACAGAATTGCGCCGAATGGGAATCCTGCGCAGCGAAAAACAATGCCTTCAATTTGACAGATGGAAGAAGGAACTGGAACCCATGCGCCAGGAGTACCACAGCCTGCCGGAAAAGGGAATCCGTTTTGTAACACCCCTTGATCCGGAATATCCAAAACGTCTGGGGCATATTTATGACTATCCCATGGGACTCTATGTAAAAGGGGAACTTCCAAAGGAGGAGATTCCCACAGCAGCGGTGATCGGGGCCAGAAACTGTACATTCTATGGAAAACAGTCTGCGGAGTATATAAGCAGGGAACTGGCCGGACAAGGGGTACAGGTTATCAGCGGCCTTGCCCTGGGAATCGATGGGGCCGGCCACGCGGGAGCTGTAAAAGGCGGAGGAAGGACTTTCGCAGTGCTGGGCTGTGGGGTAAATATCTGTTATCCCAAAACAAATTACAGACTGTTTGAACAGATTCTTGAAAAGGGCGGTATCATATCTGAGTATGCGCCCCAGGAAGAGCCCTGCGCCCGGAATTTTCCTGTGCGCAACCGGATCATAAGCGGATTATCTGACGCGATCCTGGTGATTGAGGCCAGGCAAAAGAGTGGTTCCTTGATCACGGCGCAGCTGGGACTGGAACAGGGAAAGGATATATATGCCCTTCCCGGCAGGATTACAGATCCCCTAAGCCAGGGGTGCAATTATCTGATCAGAGCCGGAGCGGGGATCCTGACATCCCCTTTGGATGTCCTGGAAGATATGGGCATTTTTTACGAAAAACAAAGGATTTCTAACAAAAAAGACAATAAGGGACTTGCCAAGATTGAAAAAATGGTGTATAGTTGCCTGGATTCCGAACCCAGAAACCCGGAACAGATCGCAGTGCTTACAGGACTTTCTGTGAGCCTTTGTATGAGCGCTCTGCTGGAACTGGAACTGGGAGGATATGCAGTGCGGGCGAGAGGCCAGTACTACGTACAAGGAATGACAAACGAATAGTAATTTATGTGTATTTATCAATATAAGAACAGGGAATAAGGAGTTTTACAATGGCAAATTATCTGGTAATTGTGGAGTCACCAGCAAAAGTAAAAACCATCAAGAAGTTTCTGGGAAACAACTATGAGGTGGATGCCTCAGGGGGCCACGTGAGAGACCTTCCCAAAAGCCAGTTGGGTTTTGATGCGGAGCATGACTATGAACCAAAGTACATTACGATCAGAGGAAAAGGCGATGTGCTGGCAAAGCTTCGCAAGGAAGTGAAAAAAGCGGATAAGATCTATCTGGCAACAGACCCTGACCGTGAAGGGGAGGCCATATCCTGGCATCTGATGAAGGCGTTAAAGCTGGATGAGCAAAAGGGCAAGGATGTATACCGGATCAGCTTTAATGAGATTACCAAGAATGCTGTAAAAGCTTCCTTTAAATCTCCCAGGGACCTGGACATGAACCTGGTGAACGCACAGCAGACAAGAAGGATGCTGGACCGTATGGTTGGTTACCGCATCAGCCCCCTTCTCTGGGCAAAGGTCAAGAGGGGCTTAAGTGCAGGACGTGTGCAGTCGGTTGCCCTGAGGATGATCTGCGACAGGGAGGACGAGATCAACGCTTTTATTCCGGAGGAATACTGGAATCTGGATGCCGACCTTTTGATGAAGGGAAGTAAAAAGGCGTTAACGGGCAAGTACTACGGTACCAGGGATTCTAAAGGCGGCAAGTCCACGATCCGCAACAAGGAAGAACTGGATCAGATCTTAAAGGAACTGGAAGGCTGCAGCTATGAGGTGGAGGAAGTGAAGAAGGGGGAGCGTGTCAAGAAGGCACCCATTCCGTTTACCACCAGTACCCTTCAGCAGGAAGCTTCCAAGGCGCTGAATTTCTCCACACAAAAGACCATGCGTCTGGCTCAGCAGCTGTATGAAGGCGTAGAGGTTAAGGGCCATGGAACCCTGGGTCTTATCACCTACCTGCGTACGGATTCCACACGTATCGCAGACGAGGCGGACGCAGCAGCAAGAGAGTTTGTAAAAGAACATTACGGCGCGGACTATGTGACCCAGGGCACCCAGACTAAAAAAGAGAACGGGAAGATCCAGGATGCCCATGAGGCCATCCGTCCCACTGATATTACATTGACTCCTACCATTGTAAAAGAATCCCTTCAAAGGGATCTGTTCCGCCTGTACCAGCTGATCTGGAAGCGCTTTACAGCCAGCCGTATGGCTTCCGCTGTTTATGAGACCACTTCCGTGAGGATCGGGGCAGGCAGCCATATTTTCACCACATCCGCTTCAAGGCTGACCTTTGAGGGCTTTATGTCCGTCTATGTGGAGTCAGATGACGAGGAGGAAAAGAACCAGGTGCTGGGCAACCTGGAAAAGGGAACAAAATTAAAGCTGGACCATCTGGATCCAAGCCAGCATTTCACCCAGCCGCCGGCACATTACACGGAAGCTTCCCTTGTAAAAGCGCTGGAAGAGCAGGGCATTGGCCGTCCAAGTACTTATGCGCCCACTATTACCACCATTATTGCCAGAAGGTATGTGGTAAAGGAGAGCAAGAACCTTTATGTGACGGAACTGGGAGATGTGGTAAACCGCATTATGAAAAACTCATTCCCCAGCATTGTGGATCCCAACTTTACGGCCAACATGGAATCATTGCTGGATAAGGTGGCGGACGGAACCGTTGCGTGGAAGACTGTTGTGAGCAATTTCTATCCGGATCTGGACGAGGCTGTTCAGATCGCTGAGCAGGAGTTGGAATCAGTGAAGATCGCTGATGAGGTTTCTGATGAGGTCTGTGACCTCTGCGGCCGTCAGATGGTGATCAAGTACGGCCCTCACGGAAAATTCCTTGCATGCCCCGGTTTCCCGGACTGCAAGAATACAAAGCCGTATTTTGAGAAGATCGGTGTGCCCTGTCCCAAGTGCGGAAAGGAAGTGGTCCGCAAGAAGACAAAGAAGGGCCGGTTGTACTACGGGTGCGAGGCCAATCCGGATTGTGATTTCATGTCATGGCAGAAACCCTCCAACCAGAAGTGCCCTAACTGTGGTTCTTACATGGTGGAAAAGGGCAACAAGCTTCTCTGCTCCAATGAAACCTGCGGATACCGCATGGACATAAAGGAAAAATAGAAAAAAATGTAAATGTAAATAAGGAAATATATATAAATCTTAAAATAATCGAAAACTTCAAAAAACTCTTGTTATTGCTTAAAAATTGTGCTAAAATTCAATTATTAGTAGGGCATTTTGGGGCGTTATACAAATTGGATAAGGAGGTTTTCGATTATGAGCGTTCAATTGTTGGACAAAACGAGGAAAATTAACAAGCTATTGCATAACAACAATTCGCATAAAGTGGTATTCAATGACATCTGCAAGGTATTGAGCGAGATATTGTTATCCAATATTCTTGTGATCAGCAAGAAGGGAAAAGTGCTTGGTGTAAGTATTTGTCCCGGAGTGGATGAGATTGAGGAGCTGATTGAGGACCAGGTAGGCGGTTACATCGATAAGATGCTGAATGAGCGTCTCCTCAGCGTTTTGTCTACCAAGGAAAATGTGAACCTGGCAACCTTGGGATTTGCAGAGGAAAATGTAAGAAAGTACCAGGCCATCATTACCCCCATTGACATTGCGGGGGAGCGGCTGGGAACACTGTTTATTTATAAGTCTGACGACCATTTTGATATTGATGATATCATATTGAGCGAGTACGGCACCACCGTGGTGGGACTTGAGATGATGCGCTCCGTGAATGAGGAGAATGCAGAGGAGACAAGAAAGGTGCAGATTGTCAAATCAGCCATCAGCACCCTTTCATTTTCAGAGCTGGAGGCCATCATCCATATTTTTGAGGAACTGGATGGGAATGAGGGGATCCTGGTGGCAAGCAAGATCGCAGACCGTGTGGGAATCACCCGTTCCGTGATCGTCAATGCCCTGCGCAAGTTTGAGAGCGCCGGCGTGATCGAGTCCCGTTCTTCCGGAATGAAGGGAACCTACATCAAGGTGCTCAATGATGTGGTGTTTGATGAATTGAAAGCGATTAAGGCATCCAACTCAAATCTGAAGTAGATGACAAAGATGACAGACAGTTTGCAAAAACACGTAAAAGTGCTTGCAAGCTGTCTGTTTTTATGTTATATTTGTAAGGCTGACAAAAAACACGTCTGTGGATTCTACGGGACGGTGCCTGGATGTATATTGGAAACCAACATTTAACTGGAAACTAATATTCGGACAGGTCTTCCGGGAAACATGAGAAGCAGACGGAAGTGCCTGAACCTACGTGAAGCGTAGCAGGCTAAAACCACATGGAGGTAAAGAACATGAGCGTTATTTCAATGAAGCAGTTACTGGAAGCTGGCGTACACTTTGGTCACCAGACAAGAAGATGGAACCCTAAGATGGCTCCATACATCTATACCGAGAGAAACGGTATCTACATCATCGACTTACAGAAGTCTGTAGGCAAGGTTGATGAGGCTTACAAGGCAGTATCCGATATTGCTGCTGAGGGAGGCACCATCCTGTTTGTAGGTACAAAGAAGCAGGCACAGGAAGCAATCAAGGCTGAAGCTGAGCGCTGCGGTATGTACTTTGTTAATGAGAGATGGCTGGGCGGTATGCTGACCAACTTCAAGACCATCCAGAGCCGTATTGCAAGACTGAAACAGATTGAGACCATGTCCACAGACGGAACATTTGATGTTCTTCCTAAGAAGGAAGTTATTGAGTTAAAGAAGGAATGGGATAAGTTAGAGAAGAACCTGGGCGGAATCAAGGATATGAAGAAGCTTCCGGATGCAATCTTTATCGTAGATCCTAAGAAAGAGCATATCTGTGTACAGGAAGCTCACACACTGGGTATTCCGTTAATTGGTATTGTTGATACCAACTGTGATCCTGAGGAACTGGATTACGTTATCCCTGGCAACGATGACGCTATCAGAGCTGTTAAGCTGATCGTTTCCAAGATGGCTGATGCAGTGATTGAAGCTAAGCAGGGTGAAGTTTTAGAAGGTGCAATGGAGCTGGAGATTCCTGCCCAGACATTTGAGGCAGCAGAGGCTTAATTAAACTTTAAAACTTTTAAATTGGAGGAAAATGAAATGGCAGCAGTAACCGCAGCAATGGTAAAAGAGTTAAGAGAAGTAACCGGTGCCGGAATGATGGACTGCAAGAAAGCTCTTGCAGCAACTGATGGCGATATGGATAAGGCCGTTGAATTCCTGAGGGAAAAAGGACTTGCCGGAGCAGCTAAGAAGGCCGGCCGTATCGCGGCTGAAGGTATCGTGGCTACCGCATTAACCGATGATCATAAGAAGGCAGTTGTAGTTGAAGTAAACGCAGAGACTGACTTCGTTGCTAAGAATGAGAAGTTCCAGACTTATGTTGCTGATGTGGCAGCACAGGCTCTGAACACAAGCGCTAAGGATTTAGACGCATTCCTGGAAGAGAAGTGGGCCAAGGATGAGTCCCTGACCGTGAAGGAAGCACTGGCTTCCCAGATTGCCATTATTGGCGAGAACATGAACATCCGCCGTTTTGAGCAGGTAGAAGAGGCCAATGGTTTTGTTGCTTCCTATATCCATGCAGGCGGTAAGATCGGCGTTCTGATTGATGTTGAGACAGATGTTGTAAACGATGCTATTACTGAGATGGCGAAGAACGTGGCAATGCAGGCAGCTGCATTAAAGCCAATGTTCACCAGCAGGGATGAAGTAAGCGCTGAATATATTGCCAAAGAAACTGAGATCCTCACAGCAGCTGCTAAGAATGAGAAGCCGGATGCCAACGATAAGATTATCGAGGGTATGGTAAAGGGCCGTGTAAACAAGGAGCTGAAGGAAACCTGTCTGTTGGATCAGGTTTACGTTAAGGCTGAGGACGGCAAGCAGAGCGTATCCCAGTATGTTGCAGCCGTAGCTAAGGAAAACGGCGCCAACATCAAGATCAAGAAGTTTGTTCGTTTTGAGACTGGTGAAGGTCTTGAGAAGAAGAACGAGGATTTTGCAGCTGAGGTAGCTAAGCAGATGGGGATGTAATTTCCTGTTAATGTCCAAACTGATAATCATGTCCAAACGGATAAAAGTCAAGACCACCGGCTTAGCCGGTGGCTTGTTCTGCCCCTATAAGGGGCTGTTACCTGCTTGCGCCCGGAAGGCGCACTGAAAAGTCTGCCT
>NZ_JBEPLZ010000038.1:0-31853 GCF_040545455.1 Enterocloster citroniae
GCAGGCAGACTTTTCAGTGCGCCTTCCGGGCGCAAGCAGGTAACAGCCCCTTATAGGGGCAGAACAAGCCACCGGCTAAGCCGGTGGTCTTGACTAGTTCAATTATCATCGTGTCACTACACTAGTGGTTTCACGTACTTAGGGCTAGCTGTCGCTCTAGCGACTTGGTACAATGAAATAAAATACGAAGGCCTTTCACAAACAGAGGATGAGAACAGGAGAGTATAGAGAATGAATTTTGAGCTGATTGACAATTTATTTCAGGTGAGCATATTAGCGGCTGTATCATTTGCATCAATTATTTTGACGATCCGTTATCAGGAACGCCGCTTCATGATTCTTGCTTTTGCATATGCAAGTTTCTTGATGGGAACGCTCTATTTTGTACTATATCTGGCAATTATCGGCAATATTCCTCAAGTGTTTTATGTTTCGGAAATATCCTGGCTGGCATCTTACCTGTTTTTTTTGTCTCTGCAGATTCTGCGTACGAAAAATATGATTATTTATTTTAGCTGGTCGTCAGCTGTCGCTGCGTTCGTTATCGCTGTATTAGTTATGTATGTCGGCATGCTTGGGCCATCCCGCTTCGTTTCCGGAGCTTTTGCAGTAACTATGGCAGCTCACACGTATCTTACCTCTTTTCACCTGTTAAAAACGAAACCGTTACCGAAAGTGGATATGTGCTTCCTCTTATGTATCATACTGCAGATGCTTTTGTACATCGTTTCCTGCTTTATGCCTGATTTTACTCATTTTAATCTTTATTTTGCTGTGGACATAATCCTTACCATAATGCTCGCAGTTCTTCTTCCATTAACATACAGGGAGGTGACCAGGCAATGACCTATATCGAAAATATTTTTATTTGCCTTGCGATCCCAATGTTTTTATCGTTGTTTTTTACCAAAGGAAGTACCCGTACGTATACGATATTTGTGATTGCGGGAATGGGGATGTGTCTTCTTTCTGCATATGTCAACAGCTTTTTTATGGGGCTTTACAGAGCAGATATCATGATTACAGCAATTGAAATTACACCATTCTGTGAAGAGGTTATGAAATTGCTTCCGCTCTTGTTTTTCATTTTGATTTTTGAGCCGGATAAGAAAGATCTGCCAGCCGCAGCGATTGTGATCGCGATTGGCTTTGCAACGTTTGAAAATGTCTGTTATCTAACGGAAAACGGAGCAGAGAACTTTTCGTTTCTCCTGATCCGCGGATGTTCCGCCGGTGCGCTTCATTTTTTATGCGGCATCTTCATCGGATACAGTGTTTCCTGCGAGTTTAACAACTTCTGGCTGACATTGACCGGAACGATAGGAGCCCTTGGCGCCTGTATTGGATTCCATGCGATCTATAACCTTCTGATCACGGCGATGGGAATCTGGAGAAGCGCCGGGTATTTCTTTCCATCTGTGCTGATCATCATTTTGTTTGTGGCAAAGAGGCTGCTTCCCAAGCTGATGGCATCTGTAAAATAGGCAGGACAAAAGGTAGTTGCAAAGTCAACATAAATCTGATATATTAATCATTGTTGAAATTTGGATCAGTTCCTACGCTTTCAGACAGAAGGGAGAAGCATTTCCTGTGGTATCTATATCAGATGAAGCAGCTTACAGACAATATTTTAACGGTGATGAAGCCGCTGCTGACCTCTTAATAAAAAAATACGGTGATCCGTTGGTCTTCTATATCAATGGATATATTAAGGATATCTATGAATCAGAAGACCTGATGATAGAAGCGTTTTCCAATATGTTTGTAAAAAAGCGTTCTGTTGATGGACCGGGAAGTTTTAAGGCATATCTTTACAAGACTGCGTACAATTTGGCGCTTCGTCACAATCAGCGACACCGAATTCCTTTTCTCCATCTGGATGAGTTGAGCTTTGAGCCTCAGAGTGAGGAATTAGTGGATACAGAGCTTTTTCGAAACGAACAGAATCTTCAGCTTTATCATGCGCTTGGGAAATTAAAAAAGGAATATCGGGAAGCGTTATATCTTGTATACTTTGAAAATATGAGTTATCGTGATGCTGCAATTGTCATGAGAAAGAGTGAGGCACAAGTTACAAAATTAATTTATTATGGCAAACAGAATCTGAAAACCTTTCTTGAGCAGGAGGATTTTTGATATGCGGACATTTGAGGAACGAACTCGCCTGGTACATAAAAGAACGGAAGAATTACGCCAAAAAGAATGGAAACGGAAACAGGCGTTTTTTGATACAGCTGTTACAGCTGTATGTCTTATTTTAGTGGTAGGTGTCAGTTTATCCGTAACTGAGATGATGAAAATGATTTCAACAACGGGAATTCCTCACACCTCCGGTGCGGCCAGCATTATTGGAAATCAAGTATGGCTTGGATATATCGTCATTGGTATTTTTTCTTTTTCTCTTGGTGTCAGTTTAACAGTCCTGCTGTATCGTCTGCACCTGAGAAATAAGCGGAAACATCAGAACAACACAAAATCAACGAAATAATTTTCAGGAGGCTGTGAAAAAATATAGCCTGTAAAAAAGAAGGACCAGGAGTTCACAAAGAATCCAGGGTCCTTTTTATTTTTTTTGAGTAACTATTCAGGACCCCCTATGCGAAGATAAAATCCGGGTTGCCTGAAATTGCATTTTTGATTGCTTCATAAGCATTGTATCCCTGCTTATGAGCCGCCCCGATGTAGGACATGATTTTCAAATAATCTTTGGCTCCTTCTTCGGTGCGGAAACAGCCGGATACCTTAGTTTTTACCTTTATCATTCGGACATCACGTTCTGCCTGATTGTTATCAAACGGAACCTGGAAGTTGTGGGCAAAAAGGCAGACTGATGCCTTGTAATCAGCAAGACGGTCTACTAAAGGGAGGATTTTTCCTTTTTTCTTCCGTCCACGTTTTTTCTCAGTAGTCTCTGGAAGTGGGTTTTCCTTTCTGCCCATCTCGATAAGTTCAAGATACTTCTTATCGAATTTATGAAGGTAATAATAGCTCAGACTTTCTTTGCCTTTTGCTATTGCTTTTTCTTTGACCTTTTTCATTTCCATCAAAAGGTCGATAAACGCAGCTGCCCATTTCTGATCAGGATGATTTTCTGCTATCCCGGTCAGTTCTCGGAGAAGATGAGCGCAGCATACCGCATGCTGGATATCCGGATAATTCCAGTAGGATGCCCAGCAGTCATGCATGGCGATGCCTTTGAATTCCGTGAGGACACCACACTGCTCCATGCCCTTAAATCCACGTTTAGGGCTGATATCCAGATAGGTGTATTCGCAGTTTGAGGCATTATGAACCCACCAGAGTTTTTTATCCACTCTGGTGCCGGTCTCGTCAAAATGTCCAAGTGCAGAGTCCTTCATTCTCTGCTTGATTTTATCTACGGTAGCACTAAGACCATCCGCACATCGTTTTACCATGTTGCTGATGGTTCTCGTTGCAATCGGAATGTTAAATACTCCGGAAAGTATTTCGTGAGTGCGTTTGATACTGACTGCACCTACGGTGTTTAATGCTACGGACAATGCCTGAAGGTTTTCACCATACTGTACAGATGCATTTACATCGGAAGGAAAATCTCCTTTGCGCGTGCCTCCGTGCAGCATACAGATCGGGATCTCCAATGCCTGATGCTCGACCACATTTACAGTAACAACAGCATCAATGACATTACGTTTTTCAGCAATACATGCAGTACCTTTGCACATTTGATAATATGGACAGCCTTCACATGCAGATGGCATATGTTTTACTGTTTCATCCGGTGCTGTGGTCACAGCCAGACGAGTGCCTTGATGTCCGTCCTGTCCGCCGACTTTTTTGCCGGAAGATTTACGCAGGCTCGTTGGAGCAGGTTTTTTATACCCATCACTTGAAGGCGGCTTGGAACTGCTTTTGGAGTTTTTATTAAGCTGCTCTTTCAGTCCCTGAATGGTCTGATTGAGCTGTGCAATCAGTTGTGTCTGCGCGTCGATTGTAGCGGTTAATGAATTAACTTGCTGTAACAGCTGTTCGATCATTTCGTCCTTTGTCAATCAGGCCACCTTCTTTCGCTAAAATTTGATACTTCTATTTTAGCCGAAAAAGGCAAAAAAAGCGAATTTACAAAAAAGTCCGTATGGTCAAAATGACGGTGGACATGTATCAAAAACAAACCAAACTCAGGGATAAAATCCTTATAAAATACCGGAAATTCAATGCGAATGGCATTTTGTGGGATTTTCGGATAAAGTTATTCACAATCCATAATCGGTTGAAACGGTAGCAAAAAAGTTATCCACTTTTGCAGTAAAAAGACTTTAAAACAGAAATTTTATTTTTCTCTGTTTTGACCAAAAAACATTGCATCCTAACTGGGTGCTGAATAGTTACTTTTTTGAAATTTTTTAGAATTTTGTCTTTGGGGTGGAAGGATTTTGGGTTTTTTGTATTTTAATAAATAAGAGGATTTCATATCATAGTGTTTTCATTAGAATGTTCCGTCAACGAATATCATAGGAGGAGGAACTTTCATGACAGACAGGATGGAAAATCAGATAAGGGAAATTCAACGCAGGACGCAGCAGAAACGACACCGGTTGGAAAACCGTTTATTATCTGTTCTGACAGGAAGTTGTCTTTTTTTAATCACCGGTATTTGTATGATATTGGAACGTGTAAAGGTGCCCGGTGTTTCAACCGTAACAAACGGGTACAGTACTGTTTTGCTGCAGGAAGGCAAAAGTGCATATGTTGTTACCGCAATCATTGCGTTTTGTTTTGGTGTGGGAGTAACGGTCCTGTGTATTCGATACAGGAACAGACAAGAACACCCTGAAAACCATAGTGATAAACGAACAGAAACTCTATTGAAATAAGAATTGCCTGGAGAGCCAATGATGAATAGCAAGACGGTAACAGCTAAAATAGAAAATCTGTCAGAAGTAATGGATTATATTGATGGATTTCTTTTTGATTCTGTCTGTTCAGAAAAGATAAAGGATCAGATACGTGTCTCTGTGGAAGAGTTGTTCACGAATATTGTTTCATACGCATATCCAAACGAACCGAGCGGAAAAGTTGTGATTTCCTGCGGGATTCTTGTCGAATCCGGTACAAGAATGCTGCAGATTTCCCTGAAAGACTGGGGGATTCCCTATAATCCGCTGGAACAGCCGGAGCCGAATTTCGATATACCGTTTGAAGATCGCGGCATTGGCGGGCTCGGCATCTATATGGTGCGACAGTTGATGGACCAGATGGATTATTGTTTTTCTGATGGCTGCAATCAAGTACTACTCAAAAAAATACTTTAGGGAGGGCATATGGGACGGCTTTATGATATCGCGGAGCTGGAAGCCAATCTTTTTCCAGAGAAAGATTTTGAAGAAATCGAAACAGGCAATGTGCAGATAAATCAGGAAGAAAGCGAATTCCCGGCAGAGGAACTGGAACTGGAGCTGGAAAATGGTGACAGGTTAACATGTGAAGTGGTTGATGTCATTTTTGATGCCGGGCATGAGTATATGATGCTTCATCCAACGGATGATACCGAAGGGAGGGTACATCTGATGAGAATGGAGGCGGGGGAAGCGGACACACTTAAGCTTTCTCCGATCAAAGAGGAATCCGAACTGCAGTCTGTAATAAAGGCATTTCAGAAACTATATGAAAATGAAATAGAGTAAAGGAAATTTGAAATATGACAGAGATTAGAACGTTAAAGCGGATCGATGCAGTAAGTGCACCGAAACTGGATGCACAGTTAAAGGAGCTTCAGGCATCCGGAGAGGATGAAATTATCGTGGATATGGAAGAAACCACCTATATATCTTCCGTTGGACTTCGGGCATTTGCTTCTGCTCAAAAGAAGATGAACAAGAGCGGAGGCTCTATGATTTTAAGAAATGTACAGCCGTGTATCAAAGAAATTTTTGAGGTTACAGGTTTTGGAGGAGTGCTGATCATTGAATAGTAGAGAAAAAGACTCTGCGGAGGGATTGTCTAACCAACAGAAGATATGGAAAAGCACCGGCGTTCTGCTGTATTCGCTCCGCCCCCTGCTCTTATATATTATTGTACCGGCACTGGTGACGATGCTCGGTAATATTTTGATTGGTGGACGGGACACAAGGGAAATCATTAAGGAAAGCGGCAATTTCTACTATACCCTGGGAATCATTTTCACGTTTCTTATTCTGTATCGGCAGAGTAAAAGGCGGGGCAGCTTCCTGCAGGAAGATGTCACTTTGGAATACAGGGGATTGGAACGGAGAAAGCTGCTTTATCTGATCGGAATCGGATTTGGGTTTGGTTTTTTCTTTTCCGCAGTCATCACGGTGGTACCGTTTCCGGAGGTTCTCATGCAAAGCTATATCAGCTCTTCGGAGGCAGTGAAAGATGGAACGGATCCGATTTTGGCATTATTATCCACGATTCTTCTGGCTCCGGTGGTGGAAGAGATTATTTTCCGGGGATATATGTTAAACCGCCTTCTTGGTTGGTTTAATGAGAAATATAGTATTTTGATTGTATCGGTTGTTTTTGCATTGTGTCATGTATCGCCCATCTGGATGGTTTACGCGTTTATAATGGGAACCCTGTTGGCGAAGGTGTCTGTTGAGGAAGACAATATTGCGTATTCCATCGCACTGCATATGGGGTTTAATCTCAATGTATTGCCGATCTGGGTGATTAATCATATACCGGCATGGAAACAGATGCTTTTTTCCAGTCATGGTATGATCGCACTTTACGGGGGCGGATTCTGTTTATTGGCAGTGTGGCTCCTCAAGTCATACAGAAAGGAGACAACATTATGGTAAAGAAGATTCTGCTGGGAATTTTCGCCTTTATTTTGTTCACAATCTTACTGGGGTTTGGTCTCAACACTCTGTTTTTGATTCTGGTGCCTTCCCTGTTAGGCATATATGATGGAAGCCTGATCGACTATTCCCTTTTGTTTCGTTTGGATACCTATCTTTATGGTGCAGTGGCTGCAGTTCTGCTGGTGCTGCTGGTACTGCTTTTTAAACGGCCTTCAGCGAAAAAAGCAAAAAAGCTGATGAAGTCCAAAGCGAAGGGGTTTGAAAGTAATCTGGAAAATTCCCGTTTCATGACCGACAAGGAAAGGGATTTCAATTTTACTCCGTACAAATTCACAAAACTGAAGGAATCAGAAAAGGACGGTATTCCGGTTTACGCACAATATAATAAGAAAAGGAAGGAACTGGATATCAATCTGGCATCACCGATGCATGGACTCATTATCGGTGCTACCGGCAGTGGTAAGACGACCACCTTCATCAATCCAATGATTCAGATCCTTGGTAATTCTTCCGCCGGTTCTTCCATGATCTGCACAGACCCAAAGGGAGAACTGTTTCAGCTTCACAGTGAAATGCTGCAGGAACGCGGATATAAGGTAATGGTTTTGGATCTGAGAGATCCGTACAGCTCGTTCCGCTGGAATCCGCTGGGGGATATCTATGACCGTTATCAGGAGTACCTCCATACGGGAGATGAGATTTATAAGCATTTTGATCCGGTGACGGAAAACGAACTTGAACTGGTAAATCCGATAGAGAGTTATGGGGAAGAGTGGTATGAATACGAGGGAAAAGCGTATGCTGTGCGCAGGGAGCTTCTGACTTACCTGAAAATAACCAGACAGAAGATTTTCGATGAACTTTATGAGGACTTAAACGACCTAATCAGTGTCATCTGCCCGATTGAATCGAAGGATGACCCGGTTTGGGAGAAGGGTGCCCGTTCTCTGATTATGGCGGTTTGTCTGGCCATGCTGGAAGACAGTGAATATCCGGAGTTGGAGATGACCAGAGAGAAATTCTGTTTCTACAATATTAACAAAGCCATAGGCAATTCCGATAACGATTATGAGGCGCTGCGAAACTTCTTCAAAGGCCGTTCTCCATTATCCAAAGCGGTTGGATTATCAAAACAGGTTCTTTCGGCGGCTGAGAGTACTTTGGCAAGCTATATGTCGATTGCCTTTGATAAGCTGTCTATGTTCAACGATGAAGGTCTTTGTTCTCTTACATCCGCTACGGATATTGACCCGCTTCAGTTTGCGATGGAACCGATGGCACTGTTTTTAAAGATACCGGATGAGAAAGATACCAGACATGCGCTGGCAGCTGTATTTATTCTTTGTATCTATAAAGCGCTGATCAAAGTAGCTTCTTCCCGAGAAGATTTAAGTCTTTCGCGAAATGTATACTTCATTCTGGATGAATTCGGAAATATGCCGAAGATCGATAAGTTTGACAAGATGATCACCGTCGGTCGAAGCAGAAAAATCTGGTTCAACATGGTTGTCCAGTCTTATGCACAGTTAAACAACGTATACGGGGATACGGTAGCCAATATTATTAAGAGCAACTGCGGTATGAAGATGTTCATTGGTTCCAATGATATTGAAACCTGTGAGGAATTTTCCAAGTTGTGCGGAAATATGACGGTTTCCACCTCCAGTATTTCCACAGCCATGGGAGATAAGGCCGGTAATATCAATGTGTCCAGCCAGCTGCAGACCAGACCATTGATTTATCCGTCTGAGCTGCAGAAGCTGAATAATAAGACTGACACCGGCAATGCAATCATTGTTACCTTCGGCAATTATCCGCTGAAAACAAAATTCACACCGAGTTATAAATGTCCACTGTATCAAATGAAGATGATGGATCAATCGGATATCCGTATGAATGCATTTTTTGGTGACGATGTTTACTATGATCTGGAAGAACGGAATTACATTGCAGAATCAATGAGAAATCAGGAAGTACAGGAAACACAGGAGGGATAAGCAATATGAGAATAGGCAAGAAATGGGCGATTGCTCTGGCTGCGACATTGATGGTCAGTACGGTTTCTGTGAGTTCCTATGGCGCAGTCATTACATACACTTCGAAATATTCCGACAGCACCTCTTCCGGTCAGGAAAAGGAAGAAAAAGTCGGACCCGGATTTCAGTATCTGGATGAAGCATCGGAAGCGATTGAGGAGACAACGGAGTTTGCAGGACCGGGTGTGAAAAAAGTAAATTTAACAGAACACTATCACGAAGATTTTAAAATCTACGAAGAGTCTATCGAGAATTTGTTTTTTATCTATACCAACGTGGCCAACGGCGGAATAACCAATGAGGCAGTTTTTCTTGATATTCCGTCAAACATACTTTATACCATGGAAAAAGACGGAATAGCGATGGAATACACTTCCGGCCAGAACATAGGGGCAAGAGGCACTTATGTTCTGCGGCTGACAGCGGTGGAAAATCCGGAACTGCCGCTTTCGGAGCAGAGGGAATATCAGACCGTGTTTCGGTTCCTTATCCAGGATAAGCCCCCGGAAGCAGAAACCGAAACAAATGGAATCGTAGACAATGCAGCTGATTCACTTTCTGCAAATTCCACGGCTGTTCTGGATCTGGAAGCACTTGAGGCAGAGGCAAGGAAAGAGGAGATCTCAAAAGCCCCGTCAGAAAGTGATAAAGACTTGCCTGCTGAAACAGAAAACAGTACTGATCAAGCGCAGGGCGAGGCAACTACAAGTGATAAGTCAGAAGAAAATCTGAATTCAGAAGGATCCGCAAATGAAAAAGAGGAGTCTTCCCGGAGGCAGACGTATGATCCAATGATCGGGAAATATCGGGTGACACTGGAAAACGGAGTTGAGCTGATATCTACCGTTCCGGAAGGCTACATTGGTCCGGACTCTGTGGAGATTACCGTCACGGGTGATGCACCATCGGAAATTGAGTTATATCGAAACGATGAATTACAGGAATTTGTGAATGGCAACAGCCTGATGGATACGGGAGTGTATCGTCTGGAGGCAGGAGGAGAAGCTTACTCCTTCCGGATCGTATCGCAGGCCTCTGATCTGGAATATTACCCGGCACCGGTTGGAATGCGCTTTACAAAACTGTTTCTGGGGGATGAACCGCAAAGCCTGCAGTCGGATCAGCTTCTGGTTATGGAATCGGATGGAACCTACACAATTTTTATGGAAGGAGATGCGGGAGATGAGCTGGAGGTCGTGCTGAGGAAAGACACGGAAGCACCGGAGGTTCAGGTGACCGTAGATGGCGGAAATGCCAGTATCCAGTATCTGTCGGATGACATAACTGACATTGCCCTTGTAAAAGATGGGACAAATGTTGACGGATTCCACGGCACGATGATTTCTTCCCCGGGCAAGTACCAATTGACGGTATCAGATGCGGCTGGCAATGAGACGGTCAGGGAATTTGTGCTGAAATATCAGATCAATCTGTATGGGATTGCAGCTGTATTTATGTGTATCCTGGTGATAGCCGGTGGTGTAGCATTTGTCTTCCATACGAAGAGAAACATGAAGATCCGTTAAATGTGGGGTGAGTGCTTTTATGCAATATGCCTATCTTGGTTTTATAGAATCACTGCAGTCAATCTTTCGAAAAATCTTCGAAACGGTATTGGCACCGATTCTGACCGATATTCTGACTATATTTGTTAATTTTGTTACGAATGTTGTCTGGAATCTTCTGGCAGAACTGTTGATTAATCTCTTCACGGCTCTTTGTTCCGTCATTGATTTTATTGAAAGTATATTTAACGTATTCTCCGGAGTCACGCCGGTGACGGTTTCAAATCAAAGAATGACTCTGCTACAGGCAATGTTTGAGATGAAGGGAATATCAACGGCTTTTCTGTATATTACCGTGATGGCTGTGGCGATTTGTATCATTTTTACAATTTATAAGACCGTGAAATCCATCTCTGACATGGCACTGGATGATAGGAATCCTATCAGCAAGGTGATGACAGATGCGATAAAGGCTGCTGTAACCTTTATGATGATTCCGTTTCTGTGTGTATTTCTGCTCCAGATGTCATCCGCAATTACAAAGCAGGTGAATGTTGCATTTTCAGCCGCTCAGGGCACCAACGGAAGCATCGGCTCCATCGTATTTCTGGCAGCCGGAATGGATGCAGACAAGAGTACAACAAAGGCTAAGGATATGCTTACCGGCCAGATTGAAAAGTCTGCCGGTCGGGCACCGACTTTTTCTGACAGTATCCGGGGACCGTATATGGATGGCACAAGAGACTATCGGGATTTGGCACAGGTAAGAGCGGATTTTCATATATCAAATTTCGATTATATTATCGGCTTTGTCACAGCGATTCTTCTGATTCTGATACTGGCAGCGGTGGTATTAAAGTTTATCCGGAGAATCTTTGAATTGCTCTTGCTGTATCTGGTGTCACCGTTGTATGTATCAACGATTCCGCTGGATGACGGAGCAATCTTTGCCAGATGGAGGGAGCTTTTTATCGCGAAATTTTTTTCGGGCTTTGGTTCGATTTTTGCGATGAAGTATTATCTGATGGTGGTTCCGCATTTTACCAGCTCCAATCTGATTCTGTATGATTCAAAACTGCCCAACGGCACGATGATTGATAACGTGCTTCGGGTCTTCCTGATTGTGGGAGGCGCCTGGGCGGTGTATCACGGCCAGACCCTGATTATGGATATTCTGGCGCCGCAGATTTCATTCGAAGAAAAGCAGATGGGATTAATGGTAACCGGACTCCTGACCAGAGGAACCACCATGGCCTTGTCGGCTGCCCAGATGGGAGCAGCAAGCGCTGCGGACCACATGAAGGGTGCCGCCGGGAAGATGGGACAAAGGGCCGCGTCAGGGAAATCCGGGGAAAAAGAAGGCGGAGACAGCGGACAGAAATTTACGGGGTCCTGAGACAAATAGACGAAGCATGTAACGCATGAGGATCATGAAGGAAAGAGAGGTGGAGACTGAATGGAAATGGCGTATCTGGGATTGTTCCAGAAAATATTTAACTGGGTACTGAATCATATTTTTGATCCGGTATTTAAATGGCTGTCTAAACTGTTGTCAACGGCTCTTTCCTGGCTGTTCAATGAGCTCCTGGCCGATATCCTGCTTCCTGTTCTGAAGGATACGGTTGACTATTTTATAGAAATATTTATGGATATCTTCTGTGGAGTGATCTACGGGTTGTTTTCAGGAATATTAAAACTGATTGATTATCTGGAGATCGCCTTTGACGTATTTATCGGCGTCCGCGATGTATCCTTCGGAAGCAAAGGCAATAAAATCACCGGAAGCCTTCTGGAAGTACTGTTCCAACAGGAGACGATCAATAAGACGTTCTGGATCTTAACATCGGCCGGTCTGGCAATTGCTTTGCTTCTGACGATTTACATGACTGCCAAATCTGCATTTGATCTGGATTTTGATAATCGAAAACCGGTGTCAAAGGTGCTGGCTTCCATGATGAAAACATTTGTACAGTTTTTTGCCGTGCCATTTTTTGTATGGTTTGTAATCGAGCTTGCTTCAATTATTCTGGGCTCGATTACATCTCTGTTAGGTGGGCAAAGTGAAACAACGCTTGGAAGAATTATATTTGTCATTTCTTCCTTGAATGCGGCCCTGGATTCTAATTACAATGCGAACAGCAACATATCTGGAATCATACTGGGAACAACCAGCGATGACATGTACCGCTATCCGTTTTACAGCATGAATGCCATGGATGCAAAGGATTACGGAGATATCAGCGTAGTTACGAATTCCTTTGATCTGTCAGAATTTGACTATTTGGTCGGATTTATCGCGGCGATTTTCCTGTTTTTTGTTCTTGCCGCCTGCCTGCTTAGCTTTGTGCAGAGAATTTTTGAAATCATTCTGCTTTATATCGTATCTCCTTATTTTGTCAGCACCATACCGCTGGACGATGGGGAGAGATTTGGAAAATGGCGCGAATTATTTGTTGGAAAGACATTTTCTGGTTTTGGCTCTGCCATAGGAATGCGGCTGTATTTAATGGTGTGTCCTTTGATTATGAGCGGAAGCATCAACTTTGGCGCCGGAAGCAGTCCCGAAATGGATTATCTCGTCAAATTATTCTTTCTGGTGGGTGGAGCATGGGCTGTATATAAGTCAGGTCCGATGCTCACACAGATTTTGAGTTATCAGGCAGCCCAGACAGAAACGATGACCCAGAGGGCGGCCAGCTACGGAATCCATCAGACCACGAGACAGATATACCGGGGCGGGAAACAGCTGCTCTCATCGGCTCTTAGCGCAAAGGATTCGCTTGACGACAAGAAAAAGCAGGGAACTCCGGATGAAAAAAGCGAAAAGTATACGGGGAAGGAAAACGGTGCCGGAAAACAGAGTGGTTCTGCAGGATCCGGCGGCTCCTCCGGCAAGTCGTCCGGTGGCTCCTCCGGCGGTGGCGAAGGCCAGAGCAAATGGGCGAAGTCTTCTGGCTCACAGAAGGCAAAATCCGGGAAATCCGGCAGCTCTGAAACACAAAGGAGCGGAGTTAAGATCGGCTCTCATCGGGAAGATCGGGGAAGACTTGCGAACAACTCTCATCGGGAAGATCGGGGAAGGCTTTCGATCGGCTCTCATCGGGAAGCCAGGGGCAGGCTTGAGCTCGGCTCTCACCGGATGAACAGCCAGGCAGGCAGAAACGGACAGCAGGACGGAAGCAATCGTCAGAATTCCAACGTCCAAAAGATCACTGTGATACGGGAAACTCAGATTCGAACGCGGGTAGTACACGTCAGGGACAGCGGCGGTAATGCAGTACCCCGGTACAGCAGCTACAGCAAATTGGAAAAGAAAGCAACGAAACCGGAAACCGGGAGGAAATAGAGCATGAGAATTATTCCGAAAAAAACAAAGGTATCAATGGAATTCTTTAAGGGTATCGAAATACCGGATGTGCTGGTTGGTACGGTTGGAATTACGATTGTCATATCCGTGCTGTTCTCGAATCTCCCGTATCGAATGGGGATTGCACTGGGAATTGCAGTTCTGTTTGGAACATCGATCATTCCGATCGATGGAGATAAGGGCTATCGGCTGATCTACAATGTATTAAAATACCGGACCCGATATCGGGTTTTTAAGGAAGAGCCTGCAAAAAAGGGAGAAGCGGCCATCAAAGATATTACTCCGTTTACCGGTATTGACGGCAGCTTCATTGAATATGGCGGAGAATACTACGGTATTGTTGTCAGCATTCCGGATATCGAATTTAAATTTTATACGGAGGCAAGGCAGAACCAGATGATCGATCACGTCTTTGGCTCAGTACTCCGTACAATATCAGGTTCCGAGTCAGCGTCTTTGATCAAAATTGACCGGCCGATTTTATACGATTCTTATCTGGCGGCGGAGGATCGCAAGCTGGCAGAATTGAGAGAGGCATATATCAATGGTCTTCTCAATGAGGAGGAGCTGACAACCCGTGTGGGAATTATTCAGGACCGGAAAGAGCAGATTCGTTTCCTCAATGACCGGGATAAGGTGTATGCACCCTTTTATTATCTGGCGTTTTTCCACAAGGATAAGGAAATGCTGCTCAGTCAGGCACGGAATATGGTCAATACCATGTCGGTTGATAACTGGAACTGTAAAATTCTTTCGGAAAAAGAACTGGTTGTGTTCTTAAAATATAATTATACCCTGTTTTTTGATGAAAGAGAAGTATATCAGCTGACCAAAGATCAGTATATGGACTGGATTCTTCCAAAACAGATCAAAATCAACAGCCGCACGGTTCAGTATGACAATATTGTGACACACAATTTCAGAGTGACCGATTACCCGACTTTGGTGGGAAATGCCTGGGGAGCGAATCTGTTTTCAAGACCGGACACCAAGGTGGTTATGAAGATGCAGATGGTCGATCAATATAAGGGAATCCGCCAGATTGACCGCGCCATCGATGAACTGAGGGAGCAGAGCAATTCCACAGGAAAGACCAGTAAGCTGATGGAGCTGCAGACCCATGTGGACACTCTCATCGAAGTTCTGGCCATGCTGCAGAGTGATAATGAAACGCTGCTGGATGTGAACATATTTGTAACTGCATACGATTATGAGTTATCAGAGCAGCTGGTGAAGCCCGGGAAGAAAAAGGCAACCAATTCGATTGCATCAATGAAGAAACAGATCAAACGCTCCTTATCGGAGGAAAACTTCAAATCCTCCGATAACTATATGCAGCAGTTTGAGGCATATGTGTCCACACAGGTTTCCGGCTGCGATGCTTATAAACACTACAGCAGAGGCATCCACTCCACCTCCGTTGCCGCTGTGTTCCCGTTCGTCAATAAAAACATCTGTGATCCGAACGGTGTCTGTATCGGAAAGAACAGAGGGAAACCGGTATTCATTGATTTCTTCGTGAGAGATAAAGAACGTGTCAACAGCAATATGGTTGTTATCGGTAAATCAGGAAGCGGTAAATCCTACGCAACCAAGACGATTCTGGCAAACCTGGCAGCGGACAACAGTAAGGTCTTTATTCTGGATCCGGAAAATGAGTATTACGGTCTGGCAAAAAACATGAACGGAAAAGTCATTGATGTGGGAAGTGCGACGCAGGGACGATTAAATCCGTTCCACATTATTACCAGTCTCTCTGATGATGAAGAAGAGACCGACACCATCAATACCAGCTTCTCCACACATCTGCAGTTTCTGGAAGAGTTTTACCGCCAGATTCTGCCGGGGATTGAATCGGACGCACTCGAATATCTGAATAACATCACGGTTCGCATGTATGATGCCAAGGGAATCGATGCGGAAACAGATTTGAGCAAATTGTCAGCAGAGGATTATCCGATTTTTGATGATCTCTACGACAAGATATTAAATGACTATCAGATGTCCTCCAGCGAATACGGAAAAGAAAATCTGAGAGTATTGTTAAACTACATCTCCAAGTTTGCCACCGGAGGCAGAAATTCCCTCCTTTGGAACGGACCCTCCTCCATTTCCACCGATGAGAACTTTATTGTATTCAATTTCCAGTCGCTGCTGGCCAATAAGAACAACACCATAGCGAACGCACAGATGCTTCTGGTACTGAAATGGCTGGACAATGAGGTAATCAAAAACCGGGATTATAATATCCGCTACGGTGCGTCAAGAAAAATCATTGTAGTCATCGATGAAGCCCATGTATTCATTGACAGCAAATTTCCCATTGCCCTGGATTTCATGTATCAGCTGGCGAAGCGGATTCGTAAGTACAACGGTATGCAGATTATCATCACTCAGAATATTGCGGATTTTGTCGGTACAGAAGAGCTGGTTCGAAAGTCATCGGCAATCATCAATGCCTGTCAGTATTCCTTTATCTTCTCGCTGGCGCCCAACGATATGCATGATCTTTGTAAATTGTATGAGAAAGCGGGAGCCATCAATGAGAGTGAGCAGGAGGAGATTGTTAATAATGGACGCGGTCATGCGTTCGTGGTCACCTCACCGTCTAACCGTACGGGAATCGAGATTGTGGCATCGAAGGATATGGAGCAGTTATTTACCGTTTAGGCAGGAAGGAGTAGAAAGAGGATGAAAAAGAATCATAGATGGAGATTCCTGGCTGCTCTGCTTGCGGCGGGAATGGTACTGACCATCGGCGGGTGTTCCGGAAAGAAGAATGACCGGGTCAGTCAGATCAGGGAGTCCGGAGCCTTCCGGGTTGCCATTGTGAACACGGACAGCCGATATACCGGGTTCAGAGGGGAGACTCCGGTGGGAATCGAACCGGAGCTTTGCGATATGATTGCCCAGGCGCTGGGGGTCACAACAGAGTATCAGGTGATGAGCCGGAGTCAGGCACTTCAGGCTGTGAATGAAGGTCAGGCGGATATTGCGGTTGGCTGTATCAATGCCACCGGCAGACTGGATGATGAATACCAGATATCCACTCCGTATGGAAAGGGCTTTTTCTACGCTGTGACAAAAGCCGGCGATTACGCTATGACGGTTGGAGCTTTGGAGGATTCTCTGGTCGGCGTGGATTCCGGGATGGATGAAGAAACGAGAGCACAGCTCTATCAGGCAAAAGGGATTTCCGTACAGGATTATGAAAACCTGCAGGACGCGGCGGCGGATATAAAAGACGGAACCATCCGGGCCTATATCTGCTATGAAGCGCAGGCAAAGGAACTGGCGCTGGATTCGGAATTGCAGGTTCAGAACTTAATGAATCTGGACGCGGAGGAGTTTGTGATCGTAGCGGGAAAGGAAAGTCAGACACTGATAAGCGGAATCGACATCATTGTTCGTCAGTTCCTGGAAAAGGAGAATTGATCTATGGCATATTTTGACAGTTCGAAGAACAGGGCTTTGTGGGAGATTGAACTGCAGGGACTGAGAAAAGCGAGAGCGGATCGGCTGGCAGGCAAAACCTCCGGTGAGGTCGCGCAAGAGACTCCAAAGGTGATGACCGGCTTTGAGCCTGTGAAGATGACCTATGCCGAGCTGTTAATGGAAGAGGCAGCTTCTGTAAAAAAGACACCACGGCGGGAGCAGTCGTTGATGAGGATGGAAAAACAGGCGGAGAAATCGATGGAGAAAGGCCGATCTTTATGATAAAAAAAACAGTGATGGCAGCGGCTGTGCTGCTGGCGTTCGCCGGATGCCCTGTTTCTTCTGTCTGGGCGGCACCGCAGACAGAGGTGGACGCAGCGGATGATTTTTCTTCGGAAACGATTTCGGACGAAGAGCTGGAGGCGATCGTGAATGAATATCTGGAAACGATGGAACAAGGGGAGGAATCCCAGTATCCGATGACTTCAGAAACGATACTTTTGTCCGGGCTGCCGATGGAAGATAACGGGAAAGGAAAACTGCGATATACACTTCCGAACCGGGAGACATTTGTCGCCTCTGTTCCCAATGGCATGATCACAGAGAAAGCAGTCAGATTTGAATTTCCGGATGGCTTCATTGGAATGGTTCAGGAGGATGACGGAGAGCCTTCGGTGATAAAAGACAGTTTGTTTACAGAACCGGGTGTGTATCAGTTAAAGCTGCTCTTTTTTCAGCCGCCGTCTCCTGAGATTCTGGATAATAACGTGTATGAAGTACACTACTCTTTTACAGTGATTGGTGAGAAAGACCGGCAGCTGGGCGTAGTGACTGCACCGGAGCAGTTTCAGATCTCAGAGGTTATCAAAAACGGCATTCCGCAGTCGGAGGTGAATCCGCAATTCTATTTTTTGATGGAGGACGGAGTATATGAGATTCGCTATCAGGATAAAAACACAGGCACGATTCATCTGAAAACCAATTTTGTCAGAGATACGATGGCACCTTTTCTGGATTTTTCAAAGGACATCACACAACGTGATGTGACAGGACCGGTGGAATTCACAGCATCGGAACCGAACAGTACCGTTACTGTCACCTATAACGGAAGCCGGGGACAGCTGGAAACCAATACACTGACCGCCGGCGGGTTTTACGTACTGGAGGTACGGGATTCGATTGGAAACAGTCGCTGCTATCAGCTGATACTCCGCCAGACGTATAAACTGTTTGATACCCGATTGATTATACTGGCTTTGATCTTTCTGGCAGGACTTGCAGGAAGGCTCCTGTACCTGAGACGAAATATGAAAGTCATATAATAAATATTCTATTACCAGGAGGTACATATATGTTATATACAATGTTAACAGCAACTGGCACCAACCCGTTCCAGACCGTAAGTGAACCGATCATCGGGCTGCTGAATATGGCATTGACACCTGCACTTGGAATCGTAGGAGCACTTGGCGCAATCTACTGCATCATTCTCGGCGCAAAACTGGCAAAAGCCGAGGAGCCGCAGGACAGGGAAAAAGCAAAAAACAGTCTGAAAAATGCGATTGTCGGCTTTGTCCTGATCTTTGTTCTTATCGTAGTTCTGAAGCTGGGAATGGGTGCAATGGAGACATGGATGAACAACACCATCCAGTAATAACTCGTCGGAACAGGACATGCTTTGCGGGGATACGGATTTTCGCCCATTTCCCCGCAGAACAGGTCCAATGCGTTATCTAAGGAGGTGCAGGTTATGAAAAGAGTATTAATCAGTGGAATGCTATGTGCAGTTAGTATTCTTTTCACAGGCTGCAGCTTGCTCTCAGGCACGAACGAGGGAAACATAGCGGAGTCGTATTGGAATATCCCGGAGAGTACGACAGACAAAGAGATGCCGGATTATTATGAGTTAAACGACAATTCGAAATATGAAAATCTGACGGCAAAACGTGCATTCAAGTTTGCGGATACCCATTCAGAGGAAACGAAGGACATAGCTTCTTTTGAGATTGGCACGCTGCTGGATGGTGAAACCTTTCTTTATGGCTATTCGACCAGAGTAAAGGGAGATTCCTCGGATGATACCAGAGCTTATGTGCATTGTGTGGCAGCCTATCAGTATGACACCGGTAGTTTTCATGTAATCCATGAAAATAAATATTCCCGCGCGAAGGTAACAGAAGATGACGAATCGTTTTACCTCCAGATCTGTGATCGGGAAGGCAGCAGTGATCCGTCCATCTTTGTATATGATAATGGAATCGGATACTTATACAAGCTGGATGGAACATTGGAGTTTTCTACGGATATTGAAGGATACGTTCGCTCTCATTTCAGTAAGGCCTATTCAGTCAGTGTGACAAATGCCTTGACGGATGGAGCAGACCGCATCTATGTGGAGCTGACGATTGAAAAAACGGCCATCGATCTGGGGGAAGCAATGGAAGAGAACGAAACCATGTCAGAGGAGGATGCGGATGAGGCTGCCGAGGAGCTGGAAAAGGAAACCGCTGACAAAACAGTGGAACTGGTTTTGTTCTATGATTTTACAGAGCTGGACAGCGATACAACCATCGATCAGACGAATGCCGCACTCGATAATCAGATCAAGGCCTGGCAGAATATGACCAAAGGAAAGACGTATACAGCTGAGCCGGATGCACGTGCAGACTGGGTAACAGCCAGTACCCGTGTCCCAAGTCAGTGGAAGATTGCATTCTTTGATTATATTACTATGGACAGCAAGGCGAAATCCTGGCTCGATTCGAATAAAATAGATTACAGCTCGGTAAGCAGCAATGATATGCCCATTTTAACCTGGAAAAACGGACCGAAATTTGGATCTTTTGATTCAGAGGGATATGTATGCAACTTCCTGCCCAAACAGGGAACCTATCAGGGATTTACAGATTTGAAGGTCAAGACAAAGCTGGAGAACGTGTTCATTCCCCTGAATGGCGAGTATTATGAAGTACACGGAACAACCGGAGATAAAATGAATTATTATGACAGTGTGACTGCCACCAGAAGTTATACCTATGAGTATGAGACAACAACCACCGATCAGAATGGAAATGAAATACAGGAAACCAATACGGAAACAAGAACACAGAGTTTTACCGTTCACAGAAAGAGATATGTTAGGGTTACTGCTCCGTATCTGGAAGGCTACGGAACGCTGAAATCACTGGGAATTGATCATGTGAACGGGGTGGCAGACAATCAGGTGCTCTGCCAGAAGGGAAAACAGCTGTATTGGCTGAAGCGGGATGAGACCCTGACTTCTGCCAAAATCTCGATCGGGGAGGACTATCTGCTGGATCTGGCAGAGGATGGAGAAAAGCTTTACTATCTGGTCTCAACACCGGAGAATCTGATTATCGTGGAACAGAACAATGGTTCTACCAGAAAATGGTTGATTGGGAATGAAAAACTGAATGTGGATGAGATTGATTTATACGAAACATCGAGTGCTGTCGATCAGGCTTATGTGACAGCCTTCGACCATATGACGTCCGGACAGAGTCCCTGGATGCAGATTACTTCCCACCAATTCCAGAAAACAAGCATTCAGGCGGATAACTCCGTACTGCAGCAGCTGAGCGCACAGGGAGTGGATACATCCAGATGTAAGGTAGAGGGCGAGGGCTTTCTGTTGACCACATTCCAGAATGGGCTGCTGTATTATGATTTGGATGCCGGTCTGGCAGTCAATCTGGATGCAGGAACCTGGTATGGGACATGGAAAAAAGGAAACAAATTTGTTTCTGTCGGATTTGAAAATAAGGATACCTCATACAATACTCTGGATGTGGCTTTTGCCAGAGTGAAGGAATATGACTTAAATGAATTCTATAAGGAATCTTTGGAGAATCTGCTTGCGAATGCCAAGAGTCGAAACGAGCAATTGGAAGCCAAACGGGCGCAGGAAATTCAGGAATCGATTGCGGCATCCGCTGCTGCAGAGGAGAACAAAGAGACTGTGGAAGATATGATGGACACCTGGGAAACGCGGGCAGCAGAAACAGATGCCGGCATACTTGAATCAGGGATACAGGAATTAATAGATTAAGGAGGAAATGCGATGGCGAATACGTTGGATTTTAAACAGATGGAACAATGGGGACTGAATGACTATGCACAGTTTTTTGATGAGAGTCATAAAAAATTCGGGCAAAAGGATTCTGAATTATATCAGAATGTAAAAACGCAGTTTAATGCATTCCTGCAGCTGCAGAATACACCTATCACGAGCGATGTTGCAGCTGAACTGCTAAGTGCCGGTCAGAAGCTTGCGGATGCTTGTTCCGCCTATATAGAAGCGATCGGAGATCGAAGGGTATACACCGGGACAGGACAAAAGAGAGTGGAGGTTATAAAGAACCTTCCTAAGTATTTTCAGAACCTTTGTTCCGAAAAGCAGCTGGAACGACTCAGAGAGCCACTGATTTTAAATGCAAATGCAGGAAAGACTCTGAACCAGCTGAACATCGAGCCGGCGGCGCACATTCATGAAGCTGCGTTCGAAAATCAGGTGGGTGGAAATGCAAGCGAGCGATACCAGGTAACCTATCAGGACAAACGAGGTTTTTTTACACCGAAAGAGTATGTAAATGATCGTCCGGCGGTTATTGACGAAATGGTGAATGCGGAAAGAAATCCAGATCATAAGAAGGTGCTGGAAGCGAACAAGGAATTCCTGAAAGAAAATGCGGAAGGCTTTCAAGCAAAAGGAGTTGATGCTACAATACGGAATGAACTTGATTTGATGAAATATTGGGTTTCATTGCCTGAAAATACAGAGGCTGAAGTGGAAAAAAAGAAAATCTTCGCGAGACTGATTACTGGTAGGAAAGAGGATGGAAAATTGGCTGCGGGAAGATTCGATAATATGAAGAAGTTGATAGACAGTTATCGGGCAGACCTGGAGATGCTTTCAGATGCAGACCGAAAAGATACTATCAAAGAGGGAAACACATTTCGCGAATGCCTGAACGCTTACCGTGATTCTAATGACTATGAACCGCTTTCCAAATGCAGTGAGATGATTGCCCATTATGCCGAAACAAGAAAACCAAGCAGAGAAGCACTGGAGGGAATCGAAGCGGGAAAAACCATGTTTGAACGTTATCTTTATGAGTCGGCGGCCGTAGCTTATAACAATAACTGGTTAGAAGCTTATCAAAATAAAAAACAGCTCCTTGTCAATCCTGACGTGTATGAAAAAGCCATGACTATCATGAAAAAGGCGAATATGGCAGCGCTGCCACTGAGTTCAGAGCTCGGCGAGATGAAAGAGGGGGATGAATTATCCGGTCGTAATGTCGCTTCATCACGGATGGCAGAGTTTCTCGGTGTGGGAAATCTGCTGGCGCATTCTGAGAAAATGACCGTTCAAATTGGTAGTCAGGAGGTAGAAGGCTGCTTTATGGAGTTTGCGGAGGGAGTCGATCTGCGCAACGGAAAGGACGCAGCCTTGGAACAGATCAATCAGATCAGATTTGAAAACAGTCCGGGCTTCATCAGAGATGCCTGCAATCTGGAGGTGCTGGATTATCTCTGCGCACAGGCAGACAGACATGGCGGCAATATATTCTTAAAGCTGAGCGAGCCGCAGGCGGATGGTACCCGTGAGATACTCGGACTTCAGGGAATCGACAATGATTTATCGTTTTCCTCCTTCTCCAAGTATTATCCGGATATCCCCATTGCTATGAAACAGGGGCAACTGCAGGATTTGTGCTTTATCAGTGAGAATCTGGCAAAAAATATTCTGGCGACAGACCGAAGCAGGCTGCAATTTGTGCTTGGTGATATCCTGAGAGAGGATGAGATCGATGCATTAGATATTCGTATGACGCAAATGAAGGATCATATCAGGAACAATATGATTCAGGTCAAGGATGACGAATGGGCATTGGACAGAGACCCGAGCAGAAAGCTGGAACAGGCACTCGCCGCGGATCCGGACAAGCTGTTACGGTATCAGCAGGGCGTCAGGAGTTTAAATGAGGGATTAAATCCGGATCTGCCTCAGAAACAATGGATTCATAAAAATTCTGATGTCGGAGATGAGATACAGAAGGCGCAGGAGCGATATCGCAGTCAGCAGGCGGAACGCGCGGCAGAAGCAGTACAGGCTCAGACACCGGAAACGGTCGAAAGAGAGCAGGTACAGCCGGAAAGGACTGAAAACCCGGCAGCGAACCGGCAGGTAGTAAGAGAAAGCCTGAATATGTGGCTGAAGGAGGAAGCTCGTTCGAAGGGAGGTCCAAAAGCAGAGATGCCCCAAAAATCAAGAGAAATTGAGCTTGGTGCACATCGAAGAGGACCTCGTAAATAGGAAAAAGGAGGTGTCAGAGCGATGCGGAAAAAAGCAGGGAATTTGAAATCGTATCTGATTACGATTTGCCTGGGACTTTTGCTGACTGTCAGCTCTGCCATAACTGTCCGGGCAGAACAGGCGGCACAGGGGGAGCTGCCGGCCGCCGGCTGGTCGCTCATCGAAGATCGGTATTATTATTTGACGGAATCCGGACAATATCTGAGGAATTCGATAACACCGGATGGATATTATGTGAATCCGGATGGCGTATGGCAGCCCCGTTCTTCTGTCATTCTGGGAACCGAGTTTCGGGCGCCGGAGAAGGTTCCCTGTGTGACGGACGCATGGACCGGCACACAGGAAATAAAAGCTTTGCAGGGGAAGATTCAGAACGTATTTCGACAGAGGAGAATCCGGATCACAGATTCTGCGATGGAATACCTGGAAGGAGAGAAGGAAACGGTGCTGCTGGGGATTTATAAAAATACAGCTTCGGGCTCCTATCGTTTGAGTATCCGCACTGCACTGGATAAGAGCAGTACGGAGCTGAACCAGGCTGCTTCCTATGATTATGCAGTTTTCCGTGCATTCCTCTATCAGCTGACGACAACGCCGGATTATCTGGAAGATGCGATATACAGCAGCTGGCGGGAGGATAACCGCTGGAATATCAATCGGATGAATGGCGTATGGGTCGGTGACAGCATGGTGAAATACAGTGCCGGTGACGGCTGCGGGTATTTCCATATCTGCCCGGGTGGACAAAAATAGCAGCTTTGAGGGATATGAGATGGAAAGAGAATGGAAGAACGTAAAAATCATACAGGATTTTTTCCAGATTCAGGAGGACGGTTCCATGCCGGAAGGATCCAGAATTCTTCTGGCTGCTACGCAACCGGTTACCTTTCAAAAGGGGCAGGAGCTTGTAACCATTGGCGCCGAACCGGATGACGGGATGTATATTATTCTGGATGGTACAACCCAGACCTTTCTTGCCGGAGATGAGCCGATCGGAGAACAGGGACCGGGAGAGGTGATCGGTGAACTGGCGCTGATCAAAGAGGGGACAAGAAAGGCCACGGTTCGGGCAATGACGGAGGTGTCCTGCGCCAATATTCCTAAAAAAGTATTTGAGGAAATCGCACATTCCAATCCCAAGGTATATGGAGCTCTTCTGGAACTGCTCTATACAAAATCCACCAATGTAATCCGGGAGCGGGAGCGTATGAAATCCGAGCTGGAGATTGCATCCAGAATTCAGATGGGGATGCTGCCAAAGTCCTTTGAACAATATTGCAGGCTTCCCAATATCAGTCTTGATGCAAGGACAAAGCCCGCCAAGATGGTTGGCGGCGATTTCTATGATATATTTCAGATAGACGAGACACATTTATGCTTTCTGATTGCAGACGTGGCCGGAGAAGGGCTTCCTGCATGCCTGTTTATGACGGTGGCCAGGACGCATATTAAGAATTATATGCGTCTGGGAATGCCGGTGGCAGAAGCGGCGAAACGTGTGAATAACCTGCTGAATGAGGATAATGAAGAAGAGCTGTTTGTTACCGTCTTTCTATGTGTATTGGATTTGCAGAAGAATCGACTGACATTTGTGAATGCCGGTCATAACAGGCCGGCAATCAGCAGGGGACACGGACCATTTCAGCTGCTGAAATGCAACGCAGATTTTGTCTTTGGTATGATGGAAGATATGACGTATCAGGAGCAGATGACAGAGCTTTGTCCGGGTGACAGCTTGTATTTATATACGGATGGAGTGACAGAGGCCTTCAATACCGATGAGGAGCTGTATACGGAAGCCAGGATGCTGGAAGCGCTGAATCGACATAGAGAGGCCAGAGAGCAGCCGGGGCTCATGCTGGACTACATGTACCGGGAGCTGGAGGAATTCAGCCGGGGAGCTGAGCAGTCGGATGATATCACTATGATGTATCTGGTTCGATAATCGGCAGGAAAGGAGAAGAACTTGCAGGTGACAAATGGCATGGAAATCATGTTCTGGGGAACAAGAGGATCTATGGCAGCACCGTATCCCGATCGGATGCGGTACGGAGGAAATACCAGCTGTGTATCCGCGAAATGGCGCGGAGGCCTGGTGGTGTTCGATGGCGGAACCGGAATATGTGAACTCGGAAATCGGCTACTGAATCCGCTGCCGGGAGAGGAGCTGTGCCCGGGAAAGGAATTGCATATTTTTATCACCCATCTTCATCTGGATCATATTATGGGGCTTCCGTTTTTCACGCTGCTGTTTCAACAGAACTGGAAAATCCATTTTTACGGAGAATCCAGGGCCGGTGCGGGATTCCGGAATGAACTGCTGCAGATCAGTCAGGCACCGTACTGGCCGATTTCTTTTGAACAGGCTGCTGCAGACATCATCTGGCATGAAATATCCCCGGGAGACTGTATTCCATTGCCCGAAGGGGCCAAAATGCAGGTAACAGCAGCAGATCATCCCAACGGTTCTTCCCTGTTTCGTCTGGAAGCAGACAGCAGTTCCGTGGTCTATGGACTTGACGGCTCGTTGACCGATCGCATTCGCGGGTCTTATGAGCCGTTTGTCTCCGGCTGTGATCTTCTGATTTTTGACGGAATGTATACGGATCCGGAGTATTCGAAGGTAAAGGATTTTGGACACAGTACATGGCAGCAGGGAGTCACTGTCAAACAGACCTGCCATGTGGGGGTGCTGTGTATCTCGCACCATGACTGGGCACGCACGGATGCTCAGTTAGATGAGATACAGACAGAAATGGAGCAAATCGAGCCGAACGCTGTATTTGCGCGGGAAGGAATGAAGATTTGTCTTGGCAAGGAAGGGACGGGCATAGTATGAAAAGAAAATGGAGTAAAATTCTGGTGCTGGCAGTGATGGCCGCATGCTTGTCTGCAAATCCATGTTCATTTGCAGATGACATAGAAAGCAGAACACTGTCTATCCTTGAGGTAAGCGGAAACGAAGCTTATGTCAAGAAAAATGCCCACGATCGGTTTGCGGCTGTGGCCGGCCTGAATCTGGGAGAAGGCAATCAGGTTTCCACCGGGAAAGCTTCCAGTATCTATATCAAAGCAGATGACGATAAAACGATGAAGCTGGATAACAACACCTCGGTGGATGTTGAAAAGGCATCTGCAAAGTCGCTGAAGCTTACATTAAAGAAGGGAAAGCTGTTTTTTAATGTGGAGAAGCCATTGGGCGAAGATGAAGAATTGCAGTTCAAAGCGGGGCAGACTTCTATGAGTATTCGCGGAACCAGTGGTGTGATTAAATATCACCCGGATGTTTTGTGCTATTACCTGATTGAAGGCAAGGTTTCCGTTGAGCTTGGAAATGATCAGAGTTTGGAATTGTATGCAGGTCAGAAAGCAGAACTGGTGCGTGACTGGGGAGAGGACACACCGGGGCCCGGTTCGGAGGCCGGATATGTTCTGAAAGAAAGCGGAGCATTCCATTGGACGGAGCTGGATACAACCATCTTAAAAACTGTATTAGAAAATCGTGAACATCTGGATCTTGGTGCGATCGGATTGAATTCCCAGGAAGAATTGGAACGGGCAGAGTCGATTTTGGAAGAACAGGAACGGTTGAAGCAGACCGTCAAGAAGCCCTCACACACACACAATGATGGCGGGGGTCGGGAACGCCCCTCTCGCGATGATGTGAAACCGGAACCTCTTCCGCCGGAAGAAGTAGTTCCCCCGGAAGAGGAGAATCCCCCGGAAGAGGAGAATCCCCCGGAAGAGGAGGTAGTCCCTCCCGAGGAGGTGCTCCCACCGGAGGAAGAGGTGGTCCCTCCCGATGAGGATAACTCCACAGGGGAAGAAGGACTTCCGGATAAGGAGATCCCTGCTGATGAAGATACTGCCGGTAATGAGGATGCTGCCGGCGGCGAAGAAGCTGTCGGCTGAGATGCTGCTTCCGATGGAGAAGTGACCCAATGAGAATAAAATCATTAAAATTTCTTGTCTTGAGTGTTTTGCTTGTCCTGCTTTTGACCGGCCAGGGGATGGGCATGCTTCAGGTGGTGGAATATCAGTTTCAGGATGTCTGCTATCAAAACGGCGGCCTGATCAGTCCGGATATTTATGTGATTGGAATCGATGAGAAAACGCTGATTCAGTATGGCAGGTGGAGTGATTGGGGGCGTGAAAAGACGGCTGAACTGGTGGCTTTGCTGAATGAGGATCCGGATACTGCGCCGGCAGTGATCGCTCTGGATATTGGTTTTTATGCTTCCGGGGACGAAAAAACAGATCAGGCGCTGATCGATGCTGTATCGAAACAGGATAATATCGTTACGGTTTCCTATACGACCTTTGGAAAACAGATTGAGACAGAGCAGGAAGACCTCTTTTGGGTATCTGAGCGTGTCAAGACGTATGAAATTCCTTTTGAAGGTCTGAGAGAGCATGTTTCCTGGGGATTCAGCAATGTTCCTTTGGATTCGGATGGTCTGGTACGACACAGAATCGATCATTTTGAGGTGAACGGAAAAACAGAATACAGCTTTGCATCAGAGATCTATCGGAAATACATGGGCAAATTGCCGGAGAATGAATTATCCTATATTCCTTTTTCCGGATATCCTTACGATTATTATGGTTCTGAGACTGCCGGGTTATCCTTCTGTGACGTAATAAACGGAACCATTCCAAAAGAACTGTTTGCAGGCAGTATCGTACTTATCGGCGCGTACAGTGAAGGAATGATGGATTCCTATTACACTGCTGTCAGCCATGATACGCCCATGTATGGAGTAGAGGTGCATGCCAATATACTTCAGGCCCTGCTGGATGAGAATCTGAAAAAAGAGCCGAAACAGCTGACTATGCTGGCAATCACCTTCACACTGTTTGCGGCGGCGTTTTTGACATGGTTTTTCCGGAAGCTTTGGCTGGTTTCAGGTGCTTCGCTGATATTGATATCCGGATACAGGTTCTTTGCTGTCCGGGCTTATGAACAGGGCTTTGTGATGCCGCTTCTTTATCCGATGGCGGCGGTCTTACTCTGCTACATCTTTGGAATCGGCTGTCAGTATATTCAGGAACGCCTGGAGAAACAGCACGTAGAAGCTGTATTCGGAAGATATGTGTCAAAAGCAGTGGTAAATGAAATTTTAAAAGGCGGAAGGGATACCTTGCGATTAGGGGGGCAAAAGAAGGATATTGCAGTATTGTTTGTTGATATTCGCGGCTTTACTCCTCTTTCTGAAGCATTAGAGCCGGAGCAGGTTGTTGCCATTCTCAATCAATATCTGGAGGTTACGACAAACGCAGTGTTTGAGAACGGAGGCACCGTTGATAAATTCATCGGTGACGCAACCATGGCTTTGTTTAATGCCCCTCTGAATCAGGAGGATTATGTGTTCCGGGCAGTCAAGACCGGGCTTGACATGGCGGCAGCCGGGAAAGCTCTGGGAGAAGATTTGCTGAAGCTGTGTGGTAAAACCGTCAGCTTCGGGATTGGTATCAACTGCGGGGAAGCTGTCATCGGCAATATCGGCACTTCCAGCCGTATGGAATATACAGCAATTGGAAATACCGTCAACACGGCTGCACGGCTGGAGAGCCGGGCAAAAGCCGGGGAGGTCCTGATCAGTCCGGAAGTATATAAACGTTTGAGGGACAGAATCGAGGTGGAAAGTCTCGGACCATGTACTTTAAAAGGAATTTCTGAACCGATGGAAATCTTCCGGGTAACTGGGATTCGGTATCCAGCCCGTCTCGCTCCGCAGTTCAGCAAGCGTTAATCGAAAACACGAAATTACGAAAAGGGGGCTGTTGCACTAAAAAAGGTGTTTCAGTCCCTTCTCTAATCTGAAAATAAGTTTTAATACATAAGAAAAGAGCCGGATACTTGAAAACAGGAGGAACTGATGCCTGGTGAGCGAATGCCCCATGGATGATTCCTGGCTTTCCATACGGAGTTTGTGAAGTACCTGCCCGATGGAAAACCTGTGATGGAATTCAGCCCGGGGTTTATTCTGGACGGTATGCTTACACCGCAGTATCCCGAAGATCCGGAGACAGGGATGGAAGCGGATTTGACGGTTATGAGGGCGGATCCGGGGACAGAGGAAGTGGCGTTTGAAGTAGGGGAGATACGGAAGCAGGCAGAGTCCTAAGTCTTTCATGACGATGAGGAGGAAGATGATGAGAAGGAAATCAGCGGCTATGGTTATATGTTCTTTTGGGTTTTGTTCGGAGAAAATGTGTATTAAGTCCTTATCAGATTGATATTTTTAAAGACGTGGCAGGAGGGCTGTTAAATATATACGAAGAACGGTTTTACAGACCTTCAGACGAATATATGCAGCTTCGGAATTCAATGACGCAGGAGGAGGCTCAGAAATTACTTTATGAGGCATAAGAGCCTCAAGACCGCCACGCTGATACATGGAGACCCATTTTTCAATAGTCTTATAGTTGTATTCGACAATGGAACCATCTGGCAGTGTAAAGGCTGAATCAGCGACTCTTTTGTAATAAGCAGTTCTTGATGCATCCGGATAAAGGTCCTGGATGACCGGTGCAATGATGCCAAAGCGGAACTGTGCAACTTCGGCGGTTTTTTTGATATCGTCTTTTGTGTTATTCATAGTGAAATCCTCCTTGAGACCATGGTAAACCAGGGAGTGAAGGAAAGGAATGCCCGTGTCGTGTGGAAGCCGAAGATCAGGAATCGTTCAAAAGACAGTCTGACGGTAAAGCGCCGGATTGGCATGGGACTGCAAAAAGGAATGTGCAGTCATCATGTAAAAATCGGAAGCAAAGTCTGAAAATACCGGAAGCAAGACGGTATGTTTGCGGAAAGAGAAGCCTGCAGTCCCGGTGGAAGAGAGGATGCCCAGTCAGAGCTCTTTATGTTCAAGAAAAAGAGTACCAGCGGTAGAGCATGGAATGGCTAATACCAAAGCGGAGGCAGAGGTGTTCAACGGTATGCAGATGAAGAAGGTACTCTGCAATGACCCTGAGAATGAAAAGGAGCCCATAGGTACTGTAAGGGATGATTAGGTCAGGGAGAATGGCGTGCGTATGTCCGCAGCTGCAGATGACTCTCTGCACCCTGACAGAATGATAAACAGTCCTGCCGGAAATAAAGTCTATCAGATTTCTTTCATAGGAAGCATGGGTATGGCAGGAATGGGAAGCACCACAATAAGGGCAGGTCTCCATTTCCGGATCAAAACCTGCCATAAAAGAGTCAAAGAGAGATTTAGAAGAAGATTTTATACGAATTAGCTTGCAAAACAGAGAGTTTTTTCTTATCATAATAGTGTCAATGCGACTGTTATCAGCAGAGGAGCCATAATTATTAGGACGAAGATCCTGCACAGACACTGCTTACGGCGTATCGTGGTTGAGAGAAAGAACGAACTGTAGGAGGGGCTGTTCTTTCTCTTTTTTTAGTTACATGGAACACTATACGGGTACTGCCCCGGATAGTCAAGATAAGCAGAAAAAAACGTGCTGCAAAAAACAGCACGTTAAGATAGGAAAAGAAAGGGAACGCCGAAAATAATTTGCCGTGGAACTGCGGTAGGTAAGAACTATAATTTGACGCGGGACAATCAAAAGAAAATCTGAACAGAGCCTATAAAAAGGTAGTTGCCAATAAAGGTGCAAGTGGAGTGGATGGAGTTACGGTTGAAGAACTGGGATATTATATAAGGGCAAACAAGGATACAATCATTGCTTCACTTAGGAACAGAACCTATATGCCGAAACCAGTGCGGAATGTCTTGAAGGCGATTGACAGCATATTGCAGATTCATTTTGGATGAAAACCCTGCAATAGGATTGCAGATCTACAAAAATAAGGATCAGACGAAAGTTCAATGAGTATTTCAGGGAATCCAGACGCTGATGGGCGTTGTCTCTTATGATAATATCAAATTAGAAGAGATTAAGAAGCGGTGCCTACGGAAGGAGGAATTCAGCAGCGTATCGAATTAATAGAAGAATTAAATTTGAAAAGAAAGAAACAGAGAAAAGGATGTTGGATAGTAACAGGGAATGTAAGAGATAAAAATTTCGCTTGTTTCTTCTGAATATAGTAGAAACAGCAGTTTTACCAACCCCCAAAATCATTTTACCAACTTTCAAAATTCCCCAATTTTGAAACAAAAATCAGAGGCGAAAACCATTTACCAACCAAAAGTCTGGTAAACAAAAACGCGGACATCCCTCAAACCAGCATAAATCCAGGGTTTCCACCGAAAGTTCGCGAAGCAGATTGGAATGTAATCCCAAATTTCATAAAGACGTTAAAAGGGGCTGTCGGGAAATAGATGGTTCCGAACAGGGGCAGGCGTGACTCATGCGAGTCACGCCTGCCCCTGAAATTTATCCACTAAAAAGAAA
>NZ_JBEPLZ010000039.1:0-29340 GCF_040545455.1 Enterocloster citroniae
TGCTCTTACATTCTAACAGCTTAAGCAACAAGATGGATAATTCCTTACTGGATGTAAGGGATATTAACCATAAATATATTGTAGTAGGAGGAATAAAACGAATGAAGATGAATAGGACGAATACTACCAGCAGATTACTGGCACTGCTGCTTATTGCACTGATGGTGCTCTCTCTGGCGGCCTGCGGCACAAAGGGCGGAGACAAAATGGACGGAATGAGCAGTGAACCGAAGAATGCTGAGGAAGCGGCTGCCATGCACAAGGAGCTGATGGCGCAAGAAAATGCCATTCTCTCGGAGAACACAGCGCTTTGGGAAAAGGTTTTCATGGCGGCCGACAAGGGCATGACCATGCAGGAGGACGGCAAAAACTACGGTGATTTCCTGCTCAGTACAATTGAATCCGCCAAGGATCAGTTTACGGCGGATGAGCTGAAACTGATTCAGGGAGAGGCGGAGAAGATTCGCGACATCGAAGATAAGCTGACCATGATTGAGAAAAAGTATCCCGCAGCGGCACAGGAGTCCTTGGACGGCAACATGAGCATGCCTGCGGGCAACGATATGACCACGCCGCCGGACGATGGCAGCATGCAGAAGTTCCCTGCCTTTGAGGGCAAGGATCTGGACGGAAACACGGTGAAAAGCGATGAGCTGTTCTCCGGCAACGCCGTCACCGTAGTGAATTTCTGGTTCACCACCTGCAATCCCTGCGTGGGTGAGCTTGCCGAACTGGACGCGCTGAACAAGGAGCTTGCGGAGAAGGGCGGCGAGATCATCGGCATCAACGCCTTCACGCTGGACGGCAACGAAGCGGCAATTTCCGAGGCGAAGGATGTGCTGTCCAAGAAGGGCGCGACCTATAGGAACGTGTATTTTCCCTCCGGCGGCGAGGCGGGAAGATTTACCACGAACGTCTTTGCCTATCCCACCACCTATGTGGTAGACCGTAACGGCAACATCGTGGGCGACCCCATCGTAGGCGCCATCACCGGCAAGGCGCAGGCGGAGGCGCTGCAAGCTCAAATCGACAAGGCACTGTCCGCCGATATGGGCTGAGCGAGAACCCTTTTTACCTGTTGGAAAGGAGGACGACACCATGTATCGGAGAGTATTGCCGCTTCTTCTAACTGCGGTACTGATGCTGAGCGGCTGCACCGCGGGGCAGATGGGTATGCCGCAGAAAACGGAAAGGACCGGACAATCCACTGGTATGTCCGGTGAGGAGGGTATGTATATGGATACCACGGAGAATGTCATCTATCTGGCGGGCGGCTGCTTCTGGGGAATGGAACAGCTGATGCAGTCTATTCCCGGCGTCATCGATGCTCAGAGCGGCTACGCCAACGGCACCTGTGAGGAGGATGCCGACTACCAGACCGTATGCAAGGGCAACACCGGCTTTCGGGAAACGATTCGGGTGGAGTACGACCCGGAACAGGTGAGCCTTGACGCTCTGCTGCTGGCCTACTTCTATGTAATCGACCCCACGGTGGAGAACCGGCAGGGCAACGATGTGGGCAGCCAGTATCAGACCGGCGTCTACTACACCAACGAAAGCGCGAAGGAGACGGTGGAGCGCATCGCGGAGATCGAGCGGGGACGCAGAGAGAAGTTCTTCGTGGAGATCGGCCCGCTGAAAAACTACTATCCCGCCGAGGAGTACCACCAGGACTATCTGGAGAAGAATCCAAACGGCTACTGCCATATTCCAAAAGCGGAGATGGAGCTGTTCTCCAGGCTGCGCATCGACCCAGGCGACTACCAAAAGCCCGCAGCAGAGTCCATTCGGGACAAACTGACGGAGGAGCAGTACCGCGTCACCCAGGAGAACGGCACGGAACGTCCATTCAGCAATGAGTTCTGGGATCAGCTCGAGAAGGGCATCTATGTGGATATCGTCACCGGCGAGCCGCTGTTTTCCTCCACGGATAAGTTTGAGAGCGGCTGCGGCTGGCCGGCTTTCACAAAGCCCATTGAAGAGCCCGCCGTGGTGGAACTGGAGGACCTGAGCCACGGCATGCGCCGCACAGAGGTCAGAAGCCGTGCCGGAGATTCTCACCTTGGTCATTTGTTCACCGGCGATCCGGAGTCCCCCAATGGCGTGCGCTACTGCATCAACAGCACGTCCCTCCGCTTTGTGCCTTACGCAAAGATGAAAGCAGAGGGTTACGGATATCTTCTGTATCTGTTCGAGGAATGAGTTCGCAAAATACAATGATATAATAAGCAGCGTCCCAATCATTATGAACCGGGACGCTGTCGTTTATGCTCATGTCGGTTTATTCAAACAGGACGTTCAGCTTGCTGTTCAGAATCAGATCGGCATAGGCAAGCGGGTCCTTGTAGATCAGATAGTTCAGCTCTGACCGCTGGAAGCGGTTGTCGGCAACTTCGTTTTCAACGGCTGTGCAGTCAATGGAAATCCGGCTTCCATCGTCAGAAACCAGTTCTACGCTGGCTGTGTCGATGTTGAATTGACAGAAAATAAGTTTACTCATAGTCATATCTCCAAGATGTTTTTTTAGGTGAATCAGGTGGTCAATTTTGTCTGATGATTGGCGGGAATCATATTGAAACCCACCGCAGATTATTCAAATCAAGTCGTTGCGAACGGTTAGTACGTATAAAATAGCTGGCTACAAAACGGCTACAAAATTCGTAAGGAACCTATGTACAGCCCGAAATACGTGGATTATTTGGACGAAAAGCGTATCGAGAGTGCATTTTATAACCCTAAATCAAAGCCCAAGACTTGAGTGGGAATGCGATTGTGGTCATACTGAGCGATCAGAAGTAGCTGCAACAGGGCATCAGTGGGATGAAGGCAAGGTAACGAAAGAAGCGACAAAGAATTCTTATGGTGTCAGAACATTCACTTGCACGGTATGTAAAAAGACAAGGATAGAAGTAATCAAAGCGGATGCGGCGGTCAGTGAACCATCTGACCATGTAGATACATCGGAGGTCACTCAAAGCAAAAGCTTGCCCGAAAAAAATGAATCAACCTGGAATACAGATTCACGGGAGGACATCAAAAATCCGAGTTTGCCCGAAAAAGGTGAATCCGCAGGAGAACTGTAGTCCTCAAATACGGAGCAGTTTTTTAGGCTCTCCTGGTGGATAATAGCTGCAATTGCGCTAATTCTTATTGTCGGAGTTTTCGTTGGAACAATAATTCTTAGGAGAAGGAAAAAGTCTTGTTAATACTGACTCCTAAGAAAACTCTGATGTTACTGCCTATCCGTATGAAAAAGATCTTGGGACGGAAGGAGTGAGGTGATTTGAAAAAGGGACATAAGGCCATGTTTCTTGCCTTTGTTCTCCTGCTTACCACCTTGTGCGCCTGCGGACAGCAAGCGGAACAGGCGGGGCAGTCGGAGGGCAGTAGCGGGGAACCCACCAAGGGCTTTGTAACACGGGAACCGGAAAAACCTTCATCTAAACAATCGAAGGAGATTGCCGTCACCGAGCTTTACAACGAGGAAGGAGAGGGCGATTGCGGTGATGGCTTCTCATACAAGACCAGCTATGAAAAGTCAAGTATAAATCAGCAAAAAATTCCGTTTCTATATCGATGGTAAAAAAGGGTAACTTTAATAGAAACTCCCTAAAGGTGCTTTTTCAAAATCTATCGATATTAGTATACAGGCCTCTATTCGAGGTTGAATTCCACTTCATCAGTGAGCATCTTCCAGATGACCCTGACAAGTTTTCCGGCGCAATGTCCAAGGGCATTGTAGTGTGTCCGGCCTTCGGCTCTCTTGGTGTCGTAATAAGCCTTGAAAGTCGCATTGTTCTTTACAACATTATGAGCTGCGTTCATAAGGGCGTAACGAAGTACACGTGACCCCCGCTTGGACATATGGGTTCTTTTAGCCTGAAAGTTTCCAGACTGGTATACAGTTGGATCCAGTCCAGCGAATGCAAGCAGTTTACCTAGTGTTGAGAAACGGTGAATATCACCGATCTCACCCAGTATCATCCCGCCATTTACGGTTCCAATGCCGGGAATGGTCATGAGTACAGAGTGCAGGCAGGTGACAAGATTCGCCATTTCAAGCTCTGTCTCGAATAACTGTGAATCCAATAACTCGATCTGTGCAATGGTCTGAGTTATCTGGATAGATAAAGAACTGTCATTTAAGCCGACAGACCTCTGTGCGAGAACTCTTAATTCTCTGGCCATATCTTTTGTGAAGTGTCCATGGGAGGATTTGACAAGGAGATTGGAGAGATGAGTCAGGTGCAGGGAAGCAATGTCTTTTGGCATAGGAGCCTCTTTTAAGAGTGCATAGACAGCTTTCTGATGCAGACCGGATTTGAAAAAATACTGAAGTTCCGGAAAGACCTGATCCATATAGGAAGTCAGTTGAATTTTCAAACGGGTACGCTGTTTCATGGTCTTCTGTCGGAACCTGCCGAGTTCCTTCAGTTCAATGTAATCCAGATCTTCCAGGGTAGAAAACCTGAGAGAGTCCTGCATCATAAGGGTTTTAGCAATCACTAAAGTGTCGACTTTATCGGTCTTCATCTTGCGTACATTGTTTTTACGCATGGACGAAGTCATGATAGGGTTGAGAACACACACTTTAAAATCCTTGCAGATTAGGAAACGAACAAGGTTGTCACCGTAGTATGCCGTAGATTCAAGACCTATGATGATGCTGTGCTGGTCAAGTGGTGCCAGCTTAGACAGCAGCAGATAGAAGCCATCATAGTCATTTGAGAATTGGAACGGCTCGATGAGTATCTCGCCTTCCAAAGAAACGGCAGCGGCAAAATGGTTGAGTTTGGCAATATCAATGCCTACATAAATCATGAGGTTATACCTCCCTTTCAAAAAGTCTGATACCGTGATATCCACCAACGATTATCATCGTAGACTTGATTGAAATAAGTACTCATTGGAACAGACGCTCCGGTACATCCAGCTAATAAACAATTCAGATAAAGGCAGCGGCAATACACTCCTGTTGAGTAGTCAAGGCTACAGGAAAAAATCAAAAGTCCACAGTATCTGAATGTATTAAACCACGATATTAAAACGAAAGGAAAGTAGATGTTTTCGCTTCTATAAACATCATACAAGGAAAGAAATGACATTTTAAGGAATCCATACGACAATACACCAGTGTTTTACGAGAAGAACGGGCATGGAGAAGAAATTCCTGTGAGAATACGGTTTTTCAGCCCCGTCAGGATTTTGTCTATCATAACCAATGTCGTTGCAACTGTACTGCTTCCTCTTATCATTGCTACAGCAGTGCGACTGGTTGACATATCGGGAACTTCGCAGAAATTTTTTGACGGATTTAGACCGATGTACGATGCGGCCTGGTATGTTTTTGCCGGGCTGATTGCCATTATTTATTTCGCAAAAGGCGTAAGAAAAGATGTCTACGAGCATCCAATTCTCTATGAAGCAACCTCAGGCAAAAAGCTTGGGACTCACGCTTCAAGAAAACTCAGTATTTTTTCTGTGCTGGGCATACAAAACCGAGACGAGAATGGGAAAAAAGTGTCTTTAATCAGGGCATTTCAGATGTTAGGAGGACTGGGGATATTTTTAGGGATCTTTTTGATATCCCTTTTAGTGGGAAGTGTTGCTGCGATTCTTATATAAAAGAAGAATTATAGCATTCACTGATAGGTAAAAATACTTGACTATACGGGGAGTGAAAGAGAATGAAAATAAGGAAAAGCACGATTGTCTGGTTTGTATTGTCTGTGCTTCTTGCTGCAAGCCAAGCCGTTGAAATAGACAACTCTGATGGCGTGACGTGGGCAGATGCTACTTATGTTAAGGATGCAAAGGTCTTGCCGGAGAATGAAGGAAAACTCGTGGTGGTCTCAGGCCATCCGGAAATGTTGGAGGCTGCCGTAGATGAAAATGTTGGAGTCAGCTTTCCATCGCCAAAGGTATATCGTTCAGTTGAAATTCTGACATATAGCTCTGCATTCAAGGACTGGAAGGTTAAAACTGCATATGAAGGAAACTCAGAAGATGGATTTGAGACAGGAACCTTAACAGGTCGGGTCGCAATTGGAGCGTTTGAGCTGGATCAGGAAATAATCAAACGAATTGTGGGAGGTAAAGATGTAGATAAGGAAGACTTCAGCTCTGAAGATATCGTACACATGGAAGAAACAGGCTCTCTTATCAAATCAGGCGGTAGATTCTGTTACACAGACAGGAAAGGTGAGAATCTTTTCTCTAATGGTGAGATTTGGACTCATCCAGAAAAGTATAACGATGATTTCTACAGATGGAATAAGAAACTGGATGGCAGCCATAAGATCTGGTGGACAATGTGGGACATTGCTCCAGATGATGAATTAACGGTAGTTGGTATTCAAAAGGGAAATACATTGATATACTGTGACAACGTTGAGGGCGGTATTTCAAAAGACCGCATTGTGGGAGAACATGAAATGACGAATTCAACGAATCAGAAACATGTAAAACATGTTGCTTACGCAACAGCTTTGCTGTTTGCTTTGCTGGGGTTCAGATCTATGTTCAAAAAAAAGAAAGAGACGTGAATTTGTTTTGGAACGAAAGAAAAAATCCTATGCGAAATACCGCAAAATAAAGTCAGAAACGCAGGATTGGCTGGTGGCACAGAAGATCGTGTAGACGATTCTGGGCGAGGAGCAGGAAAAGGAAAAACAGAAAGAGCATGAACAGGAGGAGCGTAAGGATACCGCTCAGCATGAGAACGATTGATAATGGAAAAAACGGTGCGGCGTGGGGAAAAAACTCATGTCGAACCAGCTTTTTTGCTCCATCAGACGGCAAAAAATACATTTGACGAGATGGGCGTAAAGAAGCTGCCCAAGGTCAAGGAGCTGCAAGCCAAGTATGCCAAACTGCTGGAGGAAAAGAAAAAAACCTACGCCGAGTACCGGTGCTCCCGCGAGGAAATGCGAGAACTTTTGACGGCAAAGGCCAATGTGGACCGGCTGCTGAAAATGGACGAGGAACAGAAAAAAGAACAGGAAAAGGACCACGGCCAGCGGTGAGCCGGTCATGGTCCAGAGCGTTCGCAGAACACGCAGCCACAGAATGAAATTCTGTGTTCAAGGGGGCTTGGGGGATACCCTCAACAAGTAGCGCCAGGAGCCGAATGGCTATCCTGGTGCATTACTTGCCGTTTTTATCAGAACTTTCTGATAAAAGAGGTTATCAGAAAAATATTTTTATCAGAAACAGAGGCAGAAACCCTTGAAATCACAAGGGAAAATAGAAAATAGTTTCTGATAAAAAATCAGGGGATGGCGATATGCCGCCCATCCCCCAATCGGTTACAGGTCAGAAAATTTCTGATAAAAATAAGTATGGCAATCATTATCCGGTATGCTATAAGAGGCAGGGACATCCCTGACTATTATGGCGGGAGGAAAATTACTATGCCAACACAACACCACAAAATACCGATTGAGGGGTTGCTGGAAAGCTACGAATCGGCGCTGACAGAACTGGGCTACAGCATCACCACAAAACTGCTGTTCGTAAAACGTGCGGGGTTGATTATCCGATGGCACCAAGATAAGGGGCTGATGTATTTCGACCAGGCTGTCATCAACCAGTATATCCGCGAAATTGATGAAAGCTATTTCAAGGGCGGTATGCAGAAAAAATACTATGACAGGCTAAGAGGAGAGGTTGATCGTTTTGCCTGCTATGTCCATTCTGGAAAGGGCGGCGCGCTGCCAAGTCCTCTTCGTGGGGCAAAGCAGAAACTAACAGCAGGGTTTGAGCAGATCGCGGAGGAATTCATTACAGGCAACTTTCATCCAAATACTCGCTGTGACATACGATGGGTAACATACAAATACTTCGGATGGCTTGAGGAACAGGGCTTCACCGACCTGTCTGGTGTCAGCGCAGCGCAGATACAAAGGTTTCTACTGGACTGCTCAGAACACTACGCTCCCAGCACGATCCATGATATACGGCTATATCTCAAAAAACTATATGCTTTTCTGTATGAAACCGGGCTGGCGGATGACTCCTATTCCATCCTGTTTTCCTTTGCGGTAAACCGGGAAAAGCGGGTGTTCCCGGTCCTGCCGAAATCAGATATAGCGAAACTATTAGACGCTATCGACCGTACAAAGGTCAAGGGCAAGCGTGACTATGCAATCATGATGCTGGGAACAGTTATTGGTCTGCGGGCCTGCGATATTGTCACGCTGAAACTGACTGATATTGACTGGCTTCATGGCGAGATCCGTATTACGCAGTCCAAAACATCCAATCCGGTCATTCTGCCATTGACCCAGGATGTGGGTGAAGCGCTAAAAGATTATATTCTCAACGCCCGGTCAGATACAGTGGACCGTGAGATATTTCTTCGTATCAATGCGCCGCATACGAGGCTTGCAGCTGCTGTGACAGTAGGAGAAATCTACCGGGACTGCTGCATTGCCGCTGGTCTGCCAGTCAGCAAACGGTTCCACAATTTACGCCGTGCGCTGGGGACATCCATGGTGGAAAATAGCGTTTCGGTCTATGATGTTGCTCAGGTATTCGGGGATAGGGACATCAATTCCACAAAGCCGTACCTTGCCGCAGATATGGCGCATCTCAAAATGTGCGCCTTGTCCTTTGAAGGGATTGGCCAGACAGGGGGTGATGCCGTATGACGGAATTTTCAAGTGCATTTGGCGACCGTATATCCAGTTTTCTGGATTACCGCACAGCCCGTGGTTTTAAGAGGGAAACCCATCTTCGGCACCTCATAAAGTTTGATCGCTGGTGTATGCAGGCACATCCGGAACAAACCCTGCTTTCCCGCAAACTTGTCCTCGACTGGATTTGCGATGCTTCTGCTTCCAACTATGATGTTGCCCAGCGGGTCGCTTCCATACGGCAGTTTGCTCGATACCTCTGCGCTATTGGAGAAGAAGCGTATATTTTACCAGAAAAATATGCCCCTATTAAAAGCAAAGCAACGGCGTATATCTTTACCGACATAGAACTTACAGCCCTTTTCAGAGCTATTGACCAGCTTCCGCCTACGAAAAAGGAACCTTTCTTGAACGAGACTGCGCCTGTATTGTTCCGGCTGATCTATACCTGCGGCCTGCGCCCGAATGAAGGGCGGGAGCTGCTGGTGCAAAACGTCAATTTAGAGACTGGAGAGATCCTCATCACACATACCAAGCGCAACAAAGAACGCTTTGTGGTCATGTCCGATGATATGTTGGAACTTGCCCGGAAGTATGCGCAGCAACGGAAAATTTTTTGCGGTGAAAGCCCATACTTCTCCCCGTCTGCGAACAGCGGCGCACTGGCTGCGGAGACAGTGCATTCTGCTTTTAACAAAGCATGGTCCCATGCGGACCTATCCGGGAAATATCCAAGGAAAGTCCGCGTATATGATCTCCGCCACCGCTTCGCTTCGGCCTGCCTCAACCGCTGGCTTGACAATGGAGAAAACCTGATGGCTATGCTCCCGTTCCTCCGTGAATATATGGGCCATAATAGCCTTTCTGAAACAGCGTACTACATCCATGTCCTCCCGGAAAACATCATAAAGTCCTCTGCGATTGACTGGGAGAAGTTTAACGCCATGTTCCCGGAGGTGACAGAATGATGAAACCAGGAGAGAATACGCTGTTTCCGCTGATACATGATTACCTGAAAACATATCTGCCAAAGCAGCGCAATGTCAGCCACAATACAATCCGCTCTTACCGGAAGGCATTGGAAGAACTGCTGGACTACACCAAAGAACATGAGCAGATACCTTTGGGGCAGATAGCCTTTGAACATCTGACAGCAGATGCGATCTTCTTTTTCCTTGAATACCTCCAAACGGAAAAAGGATGCTCTACCTCTACGTGCAACGCCCGGTTTGCTGCGATCCGCGCTTTTATGGATTATGCCGCCGACCATGATGTGACGCTGGTTGCCGAACTCAACAAGCTGAAGAAGGTTCCGTTCAGAAAACCTGACGACACAACAGCTACGGTGGAATATATGAGCATGGCTGCCATTACCGCGATTATTGAACAGCCGGATGCAACTACATCCAAAGGGCTGCGCGACCGTTTCTTTATGATCCTGCTATATGATACCGGGGCGCGGGTCCAGGAAATGCTGAACATCCGTCTGAGCGATATACAACTTGGACCTCTGCCCAAAGTCACGCTGTTTGGAAAAGGACGCAAAACCAGGGTTGTTCCTTTGATGGAAAAGACAGCCCAGCATTTGAAGAAGTATCTGCTGAAATTTCATGCGGACACTGCTTTAGAGTAGGATGTGACATTGTTCTATTCTGTGATACGCGGAGAGAAGCATCCGCTCACATCCCGGACGGCTCAATACATACTTCAAAAATATGGTGAGCAGGCGCGACAAGTTTGCAAGGAAATCCCTCCAAATGTTCATCCACACCTGTTTCGCCACAGCCGGGCAATGCACCTCTACCAGGAGGGGATGGATCTGACGCTCATATCCCAATGGCTGGGACATTCACAGTTGAAGACCACTCAAATTTATGCTCATGCAGATACAGAACATAAGCGTAGAGCGATTGAAGCGTCTACGCCGCAGGACAATCCGCTTTATTCCAAGTTGAATTCTGCGAGATATACAGTAACAAATGAAGAAATGCTGAAGAAGTTGATAGGTCTGAGATAAGGGAGATTTTTATCAGAAATTTTCTGACCTGTAACCGATGGGGGATGGGCGGCATATCGCCATCCCCTGATTTTTTATCAGAAACTATTTTCTATTTTTCCTTGTGATTTCAAGGGTTTCTGCCTCTGTTTCTGATAAAATTTTTTTTTCTGATAACCTCTTTCCCACAGGAATAAAATAAGCCAGTGACGAAACATTCAAATTTCGCTCACTGGCCTACTTTACTTCCATTTTTTCGGATAGTTCTGTTAGTTCTTTCGTAGTTTCCTGCGTGTGATGTAAAAGCGTTTCACGCATCTTTGGCGGACAACTGAAATAAAGCATTTTCATCTAATTGGCCCCGTCATCCCCTGGAGAAATATCCGAGTTAATCAGAGAGTCCAAGGAGATGTGCAAAACCTTTGCCAATGCTCTTAAAATTAAATAGGCCGGATTCATCTGCCCCTTTTCGATGTTAGCAATTTGTTTTACGGATACATGGCTCAGATCTGAAAGCTCCTGCTGCGTCAGCCCTTTTCTTTTTCGGGCTTCCCGCATTTTTTGCCCTAAAGCGGTTAAATCATCAATCGGCATAATCATTCACCTCAACTATATTGTATCGTGCTGATTTACGCAAAGGAATAACCTTATTATGCCTGCTGATGGGTATAATCATGCTGATTTTTTGCTGATAAACGCTAACGTATATTGTCTTTCTTTTGATATTCGTATATAATGTATCCAGTTAGATTATGTCTGGACGGAGGTGCGATATGGGCGGAATAAAAGGTTATATCTCCATGCGAGAAGCATCCTGCCGCTGGGGTGTATCGGAGCGGAGGGGCAATCAATACTGCGCTGAAGGACGTATTCCCGGTGCATCTCGTTTCGGGAGGTCTTGGGCAATTCCGGAAGATGCAAAAAAGCCATCTGATCCGTATAAGGTGGATACAAATAGAATGAGGAGGTGAACGTTATGCCAAAACCGAAATGGAATCTGAATACCATTTACATATCCGAGCGCTTACAGGAGTACCTGCGCCCCCTCTCCCGCTGTACCCTGACTGCGGTGGTGGCCCCTATGGGCTACGGAAAGACTACGGCGATAAACTGGTATCTGTCCGAGCGCACCAAAGCGGAGGCGTTACATATCATCCGCATCAGCGTATATTCCGAGAACCTTGCAATCTTCTGGAAAAGCGTGCAGGACGCTTTTGCTCGGGCGGGCTTTGATTTTCTGAGGGACTATACCTGCCCCACGGATGTTGCCGGCGGCGGACTGCTGGTGGATGAGCTCTGTCACGAGTTAGTGGGAGAAACCTCCTGCTATATTTTCGTGGACGATTTTCATCTCCTGACAGATCGGCGCATCTCCACGTTTTTTTGTATGCTGGCAAACCGAGCACCTTCGAACGTGCATCTGATTGTCGCCAGCCGGGATCGCTTTCTGCCAGCCGCGGAGGCGGTGCGGCTGGGAGCGAAAGTGTACCAGATCGGTGTGGAGCAGCTGCGTCTCAACCATACGGAGCTTGCCATTTATGCCCACCGATGCGGCATGGAGCTTTCCGAAGCACAGGTCGAAAGCCTCCTCTATTCCAGCGAGGGTTGGTTTTCCGCCGTTTATCTGAATTTGCGGACGTTCTCTGAGCATGGCGTGCTGCCAAGCCGTAATTCCGATATTTACGCCACGTTTACCGCCGCTATGATTGACCCACTGCCGGAAAAGCAGCGGGAGTTTCTGGTGGTCATGGGGCTTGCCGATGAGTTCACCGTGGAGATGGCTCGTTTTGTCACCGGGGACGCTGACGCAGAGAAGCGGCTCTCTGCGCTGACCGCCCAGAATGCTTTCGTGACCTGCATTCTGGATGGCGTGACCTATCGCTTTCACCACATGATGAAGGAGTGCGCTGAGCGCACTTTCCTAATGTTGCCGCAGGAAAAACAGGCGCGCTACCGCGAGCGTCTCGGCCTGTGGTATGAACAGCACCGGCAGTATCTTCACGCCATCGCCGCTTACCGGAAATGCGAAAATTACGATGCACTGCTGCGGGTCATTCGCAGCGATGCGGGCATCCTGCTGGCATCGCTGAAGCCCGAAGCTGTGCTGGAGGCGTTGGACAAATGCCCCGCCGGAACGCTGAAGGCCTACCCCTTTGCCATTCTGGTGCTGATGCGCCGTATGTTCACATGGCGGCAGATCCCGAAAATGCTGGAGCTGAAAGCGCTGCTGCTGACCGCCATCGAGGAGCGTCCGGAGCTGTCTGAAGAAGAACGCGGCAACCTGCTGGGCGAGTGTGACCTTATTATGAGTTTCCTCTGCTACAATGATATCAGCGCCATGAGCCGCCTGCACCGTAGCGCCAGCAGCCGGATGTCCCGTCCTGCCATCAGCATCCAGAAAAGTGGCGGTTGGACCTTCGGTTCTCCCTCGGTGCTGATGATGTATTACCGTGCGCCCGGTGCGCTGCAAAGCGAGCTTGCAGAGATGGACGAGTGTATGCCACACTACTATAAAATCACCGGCGGCCACGGGCAGGGGGCTGAAACCATCATGCGGGCTGAGGCACTGTTCTGTCAGGGACGTTTTGCGGACGCGCACATCGAACTGGAAAGCGTCTACGCTCAGATTGAGGGAAACGGGCAGGCGAATATGGCGCTTTGCTGCGACTTCCTCGCATGGCGTCTTTCCCTGTGTACGGATGTGGAGCAGCGATATTCTTTTGAGGAACGCCGCGTGGAGCTGCTGCGGCAGCACAACGCGACATGGGTGAATATCTGGAGCGCCACCAGCGCCTACTACCACGCTCTGTTGGGCGAGATTGAACAAATCCCTTCCGTTTTTGCCGGGCATCAGCTTTCCAACATCAATTTTCTTGCGCCGGGCAAGCCGATGATGGAGATGATTGAAAATCAGGTGTACCTTGCCCAGGGCGCTTATGCGAAAGTGATTGGGTGTAGCATGGGTCAACTGGCCGTGTGCGAAGCTATGCACTATGCACTGGTGACTTTGCATATCCGTATTCAGACGGTTGCAGCCTATGAGATGCTTGGCAAACGGGCAGAAGCGCGGGAAGTGCTGGAGCGGACGCTTCGGGATGCAGAGCCTGATGGACTTCTGATGCCCTTTGTGGAGAACTACCGTTATCTGAAGAATCTGTTGGAAAGCTGTGGGGAACATAATACCTTTGCCAAACGAATTGTGCAGCTTGGCGAGGACTATGAGGTGCGGCGAAAGCAGATACAGGATCAGGCAGCACGTCCGGCGACTCTGGCTTTGCTGACGGAGCGGGAGTACGAAATCGTAGGTCTGATAGTCGAACGCCTGTCCAACCGGGAGATCGCGGAAAAGTTGTTCCTCTCCGAGGGTAGCATCAAGCAATACATCAATCAGATTTATCAAAAACTTCATATCGAGGGCGATACCCGAACCAAGCGGAAGCAGCTTACCGGGCTATTCTCACAAAACATCTAACCTTTGGTTAATGTTTATTTTTTAAAATCCACCGTACAATGGTTGTACGGTGGATTTTTCTATCCAGGAGCATGTAAGCTGTCAGAGACAGTGATAGATTATAAAACAGAGAAAGGGGCAAGGAGTAATGGCAGAACGAAACGAGGCTGATGCTTTATTTGCTACTAAATGAGAGGTTCCTTATGGCTTATGTAAAAACAACGGTAGACAATCTGAATCAGCAGAAAAGAGAGTATGAAAAAGCGGTTAAAAGCCTGAATAATGCTTTGGAGCAGATTAAAAAGGTAAACCGTTCTCTTGGGAAGGATGCTATGTTGGAGGGAGTGCGAACTGAGCTTACAAAACTGTCTGCATCCCTGGAAACAAGGACAGAGGTACTTCTTCTTATGACAAAGACCTTGGAACAGTCCAGTGAGAAGTATGCCGCAGCCCAGAAGAAGGCTGTAGCAAAAAGCAATTAGTTTCGCGCTCATAACCGGGATTTTTATGGAAATCCAGTGGTTGTAACTGCAGCAACTGCGACTGCAACGGCACAGCAACCACAACGACATCTGCGTCTAGTGTAGACAGCAGTACCCCCATTACATCCCGGAGCACGGAAAATGTATCGATTCAGACAGATTCGGAATTCTCTTCGGCTGCATATACGGAAAGCGACTCCGGCACAGACGTCTCCCAAGCAAGTGCGTATGTCAGAAATACAGCGGCTCCGGAAGCATCAGGCCCCCCTGCTCCGAGTCGATTGTGGAGCCGGTTTCTACGGGAAGTGTGGGCGGTGGTTCTGCGGAAACGGGAGCAGTTACTGGTGCTGTAAGATACAGGTTCCCCTGCTCCGGGAGCAAATGTGTTTGCAACAGGAGCCACCGCAGCAGGAGCCGTCATTGGCGGCATTGCAGGCAAGGCAATGGAACCACTTGTAAAGCCGGGACAGAAAAAAACAGAACCAATGCAGGAAGAAAAGGAACAGGAACTGACCGCAGACGTAGAAACTCAGTTAGAAGCGGCCAGAGAGCGTTTAAGACGACTTAATGAAGAACCGGATGCGCCGGCTTCCACCGGTGGAACCTGAGAGAAAGGTTGGATTTTTATGCCAGGAAAGGAGAATGTCTATGGAAAGAAAATATATTTCAGCGGTCAAGGCAATGGACGGATATGTCCTACATGTAGATTTTGTGTCCGGCAGCTACCTGTTGTTGGACATGAAGCCGTATCTTGACAAAATCCGGTTTCGTTCGCTTGCCGACCCGCAGGTGTGGAACAGCGCCGTGACCAACGGCATCTTTGTCCGCTTCGGCAATGTGGAACTGAGCCACGATGAAATATTGTCTATGGCGGAGAGGGAGCATAATTCCCCAAATAGTATGAAGAAAACGGAAGGAGAAAACGAATATGAAAAATTGGAAAAAGTATGCAAGTCTTTTGCTGGCGCTGGTTTTGTGCCTGAGCATGACCGCCTGCGGGAAAAACGGCAGCAATGAAGAAGATGTCATTAACGGAGACGAAACTGGTTATGAAGAAGATGTCAGCAATGGAGGAGAAATCAGCATTGAGGATTTGGACGGGTTCTGGTATCCGGTAGATGGAATTGGCTTAACCACATCGGTACTCACTTCTATCTATGTCGATGGAGCGGCCGGAACGTGGGAGGAATATGACCAATATGGTGACCCGACAGGAAATACTGGAGATGCTTATACCGATGGAACAGTCCTTACAGTGGCGGATGTGTCATTTTTGGGGGAAGTGGAGGACGTGGAAATTCCGATTGGTGATGCAGATACACTGTTAGATGATGATGGAGAGATCTACTGGATCAAGGGTCAGCCTGACTTTAAGGAAAAGCTGGGTCTGTCGAATATCTTCGGTAACTGGTACTACAAGGGCGATCACACTTCGGAGTACCAGACGGTCCTGACATTGAACGAGGACGGGACATATACCAGGAGCGATACGGAAGAAGGAACCTATACCTTTGAGGAGATGGAGGTCTCCACCACAGATGTGAATACAAATGAGACGACAACCGAGCTTCGTCAGGAGGTCAGGCTGTCCGGTGGTTTTATGGATGCCCCCTTCTATCTGGTTAACGATGGGCAGGTTCTGGTGGACTGGGCCAAGGTCAATGAGGGGGAAGAGTTTTACATTCACGAAAGTGCTCTGGAGAATGGGGAACTTTTGAGGCTGTACCAGATTACGGACGGAAACGACTACTGGGGTGAGGATTATACGCTTCAGTTCCTCCGGGAAAATACCCTGTATCGCAACTACCTCAATGGAGCCCAGGATTCGGTATCCGGGACGTGGGAGATTTCCGGTGATATGATCACCATCACCTGGGATGACGGCGAGACGGATGAGGCAATTCTGAACCCGGAAAAACCGGATTCGCTTACGCTGAACTCCACCGGTGAAACCATTGCGAAGCTCTTTTGAAAAAGCACTCTCTGCGGGAGGAAGACAAAATCAAATTGGGAAGGAAAAGAAGGATTTGGAAGGAGAATATGAAAAGCATGAAACGCTTCTTCTGCCTGTTGACGCTGGTGCTGATGGGCATTGCCCTGCTGGCGGCTTGCAGCGGCTTGGGCGGTGGTGGTACGGGTAGCGGCTCGCGTGGCAGAAAATTGCGCGACACCGATGTGATCATTGACTATGGTATGGTTACGCGGGGCGGGGAGCAGACCATTGTGTGTGCCGTCTGCGACCAAAATGCGATATATCTCTATTGCGATGATGAGGAGCATGAGTTGTTTGACACAGCCATGCTTCCAACGGAGGAACTCTACGACCGGGAGGTGTGGAATGAGGACTGGGTGCTTGGCACCATTGACTTCAGCGATGTTACCAATGACAACAACGGTGATCTGCAGGTAACCCTCTCTCATTCGGATATGAGCGAATCGTACCTCACGTGGATGTGGGAGGAAGGCGAGGGATATGTTTATCAGCCGGATGACTCCACGTTCTACCATTCCATTGTGGTTAGATATCCCGATGAGGAACCAGAGAAACCGGAATATGATTTCAGTATGTACGAGGGCCTCTGGAAGGGCGATGCGGATGCGGGCAGCAAATATGATTGCGATGAAGCATATCTGGAGTTTGATGCGTATGGCTACTGGGAACTCTATTCCGGCGGCGATTGGATAGATGCTGGTTATCTATGGTATGAACCGGACTGGGACGCCACCTATATCTACTGCCACCAGGGCGGTAGCATAGGCGGCACCATAAACGGCAGCCGTGTCGAACTGGAGAGTGACCAACTCTCCATCTCCGACTGCGGCTGCTTCAGCCGCGAGGATGCCCAGACATACCATCTGGCTTCTTCGGTGCTCCAGGGTACTTGGTACCTCGATAACGACTGTTCGATGGAAAGTTACATTGTCATCAACGGCTATGGCAACTGGAGTCTCTGCCAGCGTAAGCCCGGCAGCTCCGAGACTGAGGAAATAGACCATGGCACATTCTCCTTCGAAACAGATGGACCTAATATTTTCAGCGCGGATTCTCACGTGAGTGAAACGAGCCTCCGGGTGTTTTACTTTGAGGAAGATGGAGATGATGGCGTTATCGTCTGGGGCGAGGAGGACACTTATTACCGGATGGAGCGATAAAAGGAAGGAAAAAGATGAACCATTTGAAAAAGGAATTTGTTCTTCTGCTGGCTGTGGTTTTCTGTCTGAGCCTGACGGCCTGCACCGGCGACTACCCCATCGTGGGAGACGACTGGCGCACGACCGGCATTGTGCTTGATGGCGGCACCATTACCCGCAATGGAGAGGACACCGATGTGCTGGTGTGTGTCCACAAGGCAGATGCCGCATTTTATTACGACTCGAAGGATCAGACGCTGTTTGGCTCCGTGGACTATCCGATTGCCTTTGGGAGCAACGTATGGGATCTGTTCAAGGGTATTGACTTTGCCGATCTGAACGGCGATGGCAACAGCGATGTGACCATGAAGTTCGATGACAACGGCAGTGAGTTCGGGTTGGTGTGGTACTGGGATGCGGAGAGCCCGAAATTTGTGTATCAGCCGGAGAAATCATTCATCGGAGACAGAAAGACCACGGATGAGATTTACCATGAACTGTTGGATAGGTTTTACGTTTTGGTGTCTGACCCGGACAGTAACATGGACACTACGGAGGATGGGGAGTTTGGAATCCGGGAATCGGCCCGGGGTATGGGTAAGGATGCTCTGAACGGCATGGGCTATCTGATTGAGGACCTGAGCGGCGATGGGGTGCCGGAGCTGGCGGTGGGCAGTCTGCGAGAGTACGGCGGGGAGATCAATGCCCTCTACACTCTGGCTGACAACGAGCCGGAGCTGGTTTTTGAGGGCTGGGGCCGCAACAGCTACATCTATGTAAATACCTATGTGGGGGACAGCAGCTGCTTCTACAACTGTGGCTCCAGCAGCGCGGTGGAGTCCGGCCATGGCATTTTCACTCTCTCCCGGAATGGGCGGGAGCTGGAGTGGCGGCGGTTCTACTTCACCTACGCCGAGGTCGGGAATTTGGACAATGTGGCCATCTACGTCAACACCACCGGGAGCTGGGAGCCGGAGGAGTCGGAGCTGGCGGATATGACGCTGGAGGAATATTATGAGTGGTTCTCGACCCCGGTGGTGGAAAGCATGACGGATTTCTGGGGGATGCCTTGCACCGAAAGCGGTCTGTACCTGACCCCTTTCTCTGATTATACCGCCGGTGTGGGTCGAGCCACGACTGGCACTGAGCGCGATGACTGTGAAACGGTTCCGGTGCTGATGGGCGGTGCGCTGCCCTTTACCAATATGGAACCCCTGCAATCCGAAAATTACGAGGACGGCACATATTACTACGCAGATATCACGGAAGACGGGGTGCTCCGTGTGGTGGACACGGTGCTGCCAAGCAATTTCATGTATGATGTTCAGACGTTGGAGGACTATCTGACTGCCTGTGCCATGAATTTGGGTGAGTCGGGCACCGCCGGACATTTGCTGACTGTTGAACAAAATGATACGTACACCAAGAATATGAGCTACCCGGTATATATTGTGATATATATCGTAGGCGAGGATGAGGATACCCGTGAATGGACCGTTTTTGCCATGGACACAGATCACTACACCTATCTCTACGCTTTCGATGCGATGGCTGACGCGGCAGAAGATATGAAACCCATTTATCACGACATTTTCGCGGACTTGTACCTGTCTGATGGAGAATATGAGAATGATTAAAAAAAAGAACATGAATAGAATTTTACCGGCGATGCTGGCACTGCTGCTGTGTTTGAGCCTTGTGGCCTGCGGAGGAGATTCTAAAAATGCGGAAAGCACCAAGCGTACCAAGACTGGGAAAGAATCACAGACTCTCTTGAGGGTGACTCCAACGGAGGTTCGGGTAAAGGTACACGCAATGAGGACGTTGTAACGGAAACAGCGGGCGACATCAGTGAATACATTGGCCTGTGGGAGTATGTGGACGAAGATGTCTGGCTCAGGAACTATGAGGGTGAGACGTGGGAGTTCCTCAACAATCAGGAGGTTGCCACCGCATTCGGTTCGCTGTGGGTGGATAAGGCCGGTATCACGCTCTACTTCGATGATACCGGCGATGTGGTGATGCAGCTTGACCGCACGGAGAGCGGCGACCTCATTGACAGTGAAAGTGGTGGGTTGTTCTTTTCTGTGGACAGCATTCAGTCGAGTGTGCCCTATTTTACCCGCAACGGCCTTGCCATCAACGCCGCGGTGGATCAGGGCGTCTTCCTACTGGAGGACGGCTTTGCCAGCTACGAGGGCGACACCGGCGCTGGCTACACCCTGGGGAACTGCTATTGGGAGGTCACCAAAAACTACGACCAGACCCAGGACGGCATCCGGGAGATCCAGGTCGAGGCCGTCTGCTATGTCCCTCAGTCCTCCATGGGGACCTTTGCCGGAAAGCCCAAGTGCAGCCTTTACCATCAGCTGTATGATTTCTATACCGGCAAGTGGTTTACCCGGATTGACGAATATAAAACCAGCTCCCGGGGCAAGAACTACTACCTCCACACCGTGGAGTGGAATGGCCAGAGCGGGATCATTGAATTCACTCGATCCACCGACTGGCAGAGCGATGTGGGCGAGTGGGCAAGGGTTGCCACCACGTACTACCACGTCTTTATGCCCGAGTGGTATGACGGCCTTATCCTGACCTTCGAGCCCCTGCCGGACAGCTACGAGGGCTTTACGGAGTTTGACCACCGGCACAGGGTCTACGCTGAGGCCAGCATTATGGATATCGCTCTGCTGAATCCCTACGGCTGCCTGTTCTTCAACGTTTGCAACTGACAGCGGTTTTGACGCTCCGGTTTACTGAACGATTCCTGAAGCCGTTAGTCCATGAAATATCCAGAACTGCGCTCCAGCAGTGTGTTCGCAGAGCTTCAGCGGGGGATCTGCAACGCGGAAGAGCATTTGCAGGCGGCGCGGGCGGTTGTATAATAGCAGCGTCACCGCCTACAATACGGCCATCGCCATGTTCCCGGCTAAGCTGCTGGCAGGCCCGCGCCAGCCGAAGGAATTCTTCGCCGCAGACGCAAGCAAGCGCGAAGATGTAAAAATGATGTTTTGAGGAGGGAAACGAGGATTATGGAAGAAAAGATGACAAATAAAGATCTGGAATCCCAGCTCCAATCCCTGCGCAGTAAGGCAACGATTGCCAAGGTTCTGACTTCCTGCTCCAGTGCGGCGATGATGCTTTGCTTTATCACAGGATTGGTTCCTGTGGCGATTTTCTTTATTGTACTTGGGGGAGGGGGAGGATTCCAGATGGAAAAGAACAACAGCAAGCTCAAGAAGCTCCTCAGCAACGATGTCGTCAGCGGTGCCCTGAAGGAGACGCTGGGCGATACCGTGGAATATAGCCCGTGGGGCAAAATCAACCCCGGCAGCATGGTGTTTCCCTTCACCTATAACTGCACGGATGGCAGCGACCATATCAAGGCCGTCTACCACAGGCTGAAGATTGAACTGGGCGACATCGAGCTGATCAATGAGTCAGAGTTCACCGATGAAGACGCACACGCAGAAAAGCAGAGCATTACATTTTTTAAGGGACAGTGGCTTACCTGCGACTTCGGCAAGGAGCTTGCCGGCGAAGTATATATCTCCGAGCGGACAAAAAAACCGCAGAAGCCTGAAAAGCAATGTCGCCATGGATAACGAGCAGTTTGACACGCGCTTCTGCGTCAGAGCGAACAATTCGCAGGAAGCGTACTACATCCTCACCCCGCACATGATGGAATATATTACCGCCATGGCGGACAAGAGCGGCGGCGCGGTCTATATGTCCTTCCTGCGGAGCGGAAAGCTGCACGTTGCGATCCAGACCGGGCGCGACTTCTTTGAGTTTGGGAAGAGCAATGCGGACGTGGGAGAACTGCGCCAGAAATTTTTGGGCGAACTGCGCTGGTTTACTGATATTGTCGACACGCTGCGCGTGGAGGATACCCTCTATAAGAAGGAGACAAACGTATGACGCTGAGAACCGCCGCTCTGCTGCTGGCGGCCATGATCATCGGTATGGTGCTGACTGGCAAATACCTGCGTGAAAGGTGGGCACTGCGTATTATCTGCATTGTGCTGCTGTCGCTTATTGCAGTGGTTCTTGCCTGCTACGTTGGACTAACTGTTATTTTTATTGACGCAGCACGAAATCAACCGCCAATGCCATGACAAAATATCTTCGGATAAGGACAACGGCAACTATAACGATGGCTGGGGCGGACACTTCGGCTGATCGCAGGAGGAATGAAGCGTGAAAAAATATAGGGGATTTTTGTTGGCTCTGATGATGTGCCTGAGCATGGTTGCCTGTGAAGAAAAAGGCAGCGGGGAAGGAGAAGCCAGCTATGACGGAGAAATCAGTATTGCGGATCTGGAAGGGTTCTGGTATCCGGTAGAGGGAATCGGTTCAACGATATCGGTGCTGACTTGTATTTATATCAACGGGACAGCTGAAAACTGGGAGGAATATGACCAATATGGTAATCCGACAGGTTATACCGGAGACGCATATACCGATGGAACAGTCCTTACACTGACGGATGTTCCCCTGATCGGGGACGTGGAAATTCCGATTGGCGATGCAGATATACTGGTAACAGATACCGGGGAAACCTACTGGATCAAGAGCGCGCCTGACTTTCAGGAAAAACGGGATTTGTCGGCTTTCTCTGGCCGCTGGTACTACCAAGGCTATCAGGATTCGGAGTATGCAACAATCTTGATCTTGAATAAGGATGGAACATACATCAGGAGCGATGCGGAAGAAGGAACCTATACCTATCAGGAATATGATCAGACTGTGTACAATGGGTCTGAGGGGGATAGAGGTACAACCGTATTTCGCCAGGAAATCTCGCTGTTCGGCGGCGGTATGGATGAAAGCTATTATCTGACTTCAGATGGGCAGGTTCTGGTACACTGGTCTGACAGTGTCCATGGGGACGATTATTACATCCATGAGGATGCTCTGGGAAATACACAGCTTTTGACAGAATATTTGATAACCAGCAAATTATTCTTGGGTAAAACCTATGCGCTTCAGTTCAACCGGGACGATACACTGAGATGTGAGTTCCTCGATGATGGCATAACCGAGGCGCGGCATGGGACGTGGGGGCTGTCCGGTAATACAGTAACGATTATCTGGGATGATGGTGAGACAGATGAGGCAGCTTTGAGTCCGGAGCGCGTGAAAACGCTTACGCTGAGCTCTACCGGTGAAATCTTAAAGAGTCTCTTTTAAGGGAAGAATCTGATGGAGGGCAATATGAAAAACATGAAACTGACAAAATTTTTCATGGTAGTGCTGACATTGCTGCTGTGCCTAAGCCTTACGGCCTGCGGCGACATCAACGAACTTGTCGATGAATACGACTGGCGCACGATAGGCATTGTGCGCGGCAGCGGCGCCATCACCCGCGGTGGAGAGGAAACCAAGGTGCTGGTGTGTGTCTACGAGGAGGATACGGAGCTCTATTATGACTCGAAGGATCGGATGATATTCGGTACATTGGATTACCCACTCTCCTTTTCTATTTGGAACGCATGGGACAAGTTCCAGGGCATCGACTTCGCCGACCTGAACGGCGATGGCGATGTGACCATGGAGTTCGATGTCTACGGGACTGATATCGTGATGGTGTGGTTCTGGGATGCGCAGAGAGATCAGTTTGTGTATCAAATGGAGGAATCTCAGTTGGCGGTTCCGGTACTGATGGGCGGCGAGCTGCCCTTTGCCGATATGGAGACCCTGCAGTCTGAAAACCGCGAGGACGGAACGTATTATTACATGTATGCCACAGAGGCTGAGCGGATCCGTGTGGTAAACATGGTGCAGCAGTGCACAGACATAGTGCTTCCGCCCGAATTAGAGGATGGAGTTTCGAGACCGGATGACTATCTGACCGGCTGTGCCCTGTCCTTTGGGGGAGAGACTATCTACGAATTGCATACCGCTGAGGAAGATGAGGCGTACAGCGAAAAGATAGGCCACCCGGTATTCGTTGTGACATACACCTCCGGCGAGGGTGAGAAGGCACGTGAATGGACCGTTTTTGCCACGGACGATGGACGCTACACGTATCTCTACGGTATCGGTGCTGTGCCTGACGCGTTGGATGATGTGGAGGCCGTTTATCAGGACATCTTTGCGGGCTTGTACCTGTCCAACGGCGCCGCCTCCTCCGGGGATGACCCAGGCGAAAAGGAAGATTACAGCATGTACGCGGGCTTCTGGCTGGGCGATGCGGATGCCGGATACGATTACATAGAGTTCAATGCGGAGGGAGGTTGGAGGGCCGACTCCTTCGACAATGTGGAGGTAGTAGACGGCTATCTTTCGTATGGACCGGAAGAGGACGTTGCTTATATCTACAGCGGGGACAATGACACAGACGGCGGCTATGTTGAACTGGATGGCGACCGGCTTTACATCAGCTCTTTCGGTTCCTTCCACTACCTCAGTAAGAGTATTTCGCAGCTCCGGGGCACATGGTATCTCAATAACGACTTTTCAGCAGAATACTATATCGAAATCGATGAGGATGGCGGCTGGAGACGCTGCCAGCGTACACCCGGCAATGACGAGGCTTCGGAAATGGATTGGGGCGTACTCAGCTACAACCAGGATAAAGCCGGCGCCTATTATGAGAATTCCTATATGGATTCACTGGCAGATAACAGTTCGGAGGCTCAGGTGCTTGACTCTGGTGAAGGCGTTCTCGTCTGGGGCGATGATGGCACTTATTACCGGCTGGAGGAGTGGCGGTGATAAAAGGAAAGAGAGGAGAAAACAGCATGATAATCATAATCCCGATAGCCCTTGTTATTTTGCTTCTGATCTGGGGCGTTGCCGCTTATAACCGCTTGATTACCGAGCGGTTAAAGGTACAGACCCAGTGGAGCCAGATTGATGTGGCGCTTAAGCAGCGGTTTGATCTGATTCCCAATCTGGTAGAAACGATCAAGGGCTATGCCGCCCACGAAAAGGAGGCGCTGCAGGCGGTTACCGATGCCCGGAGCCGCTATCTCTCCGCAGAGGACGCCCAGGGGCAGATGAAAGCCAGCACAGAGCTGTCCGGCGCTATGAGTCGTCTCATGGCGGTGGCGGAGTATTACCCGGAACTGAAAGCAAACCAGAATTTCTTACATTTACAGCAGCAGATTTCCGCTATGGAGGAAAAACTGGCGAATTACCGTCAGTTCTACAATGACACGGTTCTGCGTTACAACAGTCTGCTTGTAACCGTTCCCACCGACCTGATCGCGGGGCTGTTCCATTTCCAAAAAGAGGAATTTTTCAAGGCGGAGGAAGCTGAAAAGGCTGTGATCACTGTAAAATTCTGAACCAAATTTCCGATGAGAGGAGGACGCTCTATGAGCCGTTTTTTACGCAAATTATTATGCTTTTCCCTGGTTATCCTGATGCTTCCCCTGTTTTCACTGACCGCGTTGGCGCAGGATGGCAGCGCCGAGCTGCGTTCCCTGCACTTTGACATTGAATTGTTTGAGGACGGAAGCGCGTACATCACGGACACAAGGGAGATCGTGTTCACCGGCGACCGGGAGTTTACACGTTTGGGGGTAAATAACTTCTTCGCCGGCCCCCGTGAGTTCATAAGCTGGCAGGTCTCGATTGACGGGACGCCTCTGTCACAGCTTGACGAGCCGGACAATGAAAGCCGGCCCGAGAACACCTTCGCGGTTGAGGGCGGCGATGGGGAAAATACCGTCTATATCTATTTCCGGCAGGAGGGCAGTGGCACCCGCGTCTTCCAGATCAGCTACTGGGTGGAGAACGCCGTGAAACTCTATTCCGATGTGGGCGAATTTTTCTGGAACCTGACCGGAGAGAGCGAGCTCTCTGATATTGGTGCCCTCACCGCCACATTGACAGTGCCTCAGGGCGTCCCTGAAGAGGAATTCCGCATCTGGGCCCACGGGCCGCTGAGAGGCACCTTTGAAAAGCAGTCTGACAGCACCGCGTTCCTGCAGGTAGACAACGTCCCTATGGGGAGCATCGTTGATATCCGTTCCACCCTGCCTGCGGATTGCTTTTACGGCGGATGGGAGCGGCAGGGCGAGGTGCTCGATGAAATTTTGGCAGAGGAAAAAGAGCTTGCCGACAGCGCAAACGCCAAGCGTGAGGAAGAAGAACGTATAAAGACCGAACAGGAGACCTACCGTGCCGAGCGGGCGGAATGGGAAGAGAATCATCCCATTTTGTATTTCATCGAACGGCTTATCGATGAGATTTGTTACTTCTGTGATAAGATTTATGACTTCTTTCTGAACTTCATGGATGAAATAGGCTGGAATATTTTCTACGTTTTGGTGTTCGGCTCGTTCTTCGGTTTTTTTATTATCATACTTCCATTGCATGGTAAGATCGAAAGTATTTTACGAAGGAGCAAGCAGAAGAAGTTCAGGAACAGCCCCACCCGGTCCCCACAGTATTACCGGGACCTGCCGGATGACCGGTCCGCTCCTGCTGTCGACAGACTGGTGCATTTTTATGACGGCAAGCCCAGCATCTCCAGGCAAATCTCGGCAGCGCTGTTGGAACTGAATTTGAAAAAACTGATCCATTTCCAGACGACTGCAAGGAATGCAAAGTTTCTGCTGAATACGCAGATGGGCGAGGCGATGTTCCCATCTGACGCGCCGCTGGATACCGCAGAACCGGAGCATATTCCAGACTATCAGAAGATCTTATGGGATTTCCTGCGGAACGCAGCCGATGGAAGCGGGCGGATTTCTATAGAGAACCTCAAAAAATATATTAAGGACAATCGGGATGCAGCCCTGAGTTTCCGTTACAGCTTCGAGGGCTCCGTGGAAAGAGAATTTACGGAAAGAGTCAAATCAAAGGACGTGGCAGGATATTCCCGCAGAAGGTTGAAGCATCGCCTGATTGTCTCCGCAGCTGCAGGAATCTTCGTAATACTGATCCGTATGGCCGGTACACTGCCTTATGGGATCGAGTTTGGCGAATCCCTCGAGTCTGGGCTGGGCGTCTTTGTGGTGGTGGCGGTTGTAGAACTCATTATCCATTTTTGGAGATTTGTCTTTAAAACCTCCTGCTATGTTTTGGATCAGCAGAGTGAGAATGACCTGGCCCTCTGGCAAGCCTTCGGACGGTTTCTGGATGATTTTACTACCTTTAAGGATAAGGAACTCCCGGAATTCCCCGTATGGCGGGGGTACATGGTCTACGCCGTTGCGATGGGCAAGGGCCAAACGGTGGCCCGCGCGCTAGCCCTAAAGTATCCCGAAGCCAGCGCCGCAGGAATGTCTGCCTCTGACGATGATTGGTATCGTTGGATGCAGGAGACGACCTTTTATGACGCAATGGATTCCATTGGCCGGGAGGTTGCCGAAGTCAAAGAGCCCCGTTCTTCCGGTGGCGGCAGCGACAACGACTGGAGCGATGGCGGCGGTGGTGGTGGCGGCTTTTCCGATTCCGGCGGCGGGAGCGATAGCGGCAGCGGCGGCAGTTTTATTGACTAAAAAACAAAGTATCTCAAACTAACAACAAAGACCGGGAGGAAGATATGAAAAATATGAAACGGTTCTTCTGTCTGCTGACACTGGCACTGTTGAGCTTTGCCCTGCTGGCAGGCTGCGGCAGCGCTGGCGATGATTACCCAGACGATTACCCTGTTACGGGAGACGACTGGCGCACGATTGGTATTATACGCGATAGCGGCATCGTCACCCGCAGCGGAGAGGACACCCGTGTGCTGGTGTGTGTCCACAAAGCGGATGCCGCATTTTATTACGACTCGGAGGATCAGGCGCTGTTTGGCTTCGTGGAATATCCAATCACCTTTGGGGTGAACGTATGGGATCTGTTCAAGGGCATTGACTTCGCCGATCTGAACGGCGACAGCGACAGCGATGTGACCATGAAATTCGATGACGATGGCAGTGAGATCGTGATGGTGTGGTACTGGAATACGGAAAGCGAAGAGTTTGTATACCAGCCGGAGAGATCATCCGCCGGCGACAGAAAGACTACGGATGAGATTTACCATGAGCTGCTGGAGCGGTTTTACGTTTTGGTGTCCGACCCGGACAGTAACATGGACACTACGGAGGATGGAGAGTTTGGAGTCCTGGAATCGGCCCGGGGGATGGGTAAGGATGCCGTGGACGGCATGGGTTATCTGATTGAGGACCTGAGCGGCGATGGGGTGCCGGAACTGGCAGTGGGCAGTCTGCGAGAGTACGGTGGGGAGGTCTACGCCCTCTACACCCTGGTTGACAACGAGCCGGAGCTGGTCTTTGAGGGCTGGTACCGCAACAGCTACACCTATGTGGATGTCTGTGTGGGGGACAGCAGCAGCTTCTACAACCTCGGCTCCAGCAGCGCTGTGGAGTCCTGCCAGGGCGTCTTCACCCTCGCCCGGAACGGGCGGGAGCTGGACTGGAAGCGGTTCTACTTTACTTATGCCGAGAACGGGGATTTGGACAATGTGTCTGTCTACGCCAACACCACCGGGAGTTGGAAGCCGGAGGAGTCGGAACTGGCGGACATGACTCTGGAGGAATATTACGAGCGGCTCTCGCTTCCGGTGGCGGAAAGTATGACGGAATTCTGGGGGCTGTCTTGTACCGAAAGCGGTCTGGACCTGATCCCATTCTCTGATTATACCGCCAGCGCAGATCAGCTCACGACCGGCACTGAACGCGATGACGGCAATGCGGTTCCGATACTGATGGGCGGTGCGCTGCCTTTTACCAATATGGAACCCCTGCAATCCGAAAATCACGAGGACGGCACATATTACTACGCAGATATCACGGAGGATGGCATGCTCCGCGTGGTAAACACGGTGATGCCAACTAATTTCGTGTATAATGACCGGACTTTGGAGGACTATCTGACTGCCTGCGCCATGGATTTGGCGGAGCCGGGCGTTGGCTATTTGCTGGCTGTTGAGCAAAATGATATGTACAGCGAGAATATGAGCTACCCGGTATATGTTGTGACATATACCGCAGGTGAGAATGAGGATACACGTGTATGGACCGTTTTTGCCATGGACACAGAGCGCTACACGTACCTTTACGGGTTTGACGCTATGGCTGACGCGGCTGAGGATATGAAGTCCATTTATCAGGACATTTTCGCTGGACTGTATCTGTCTGATGGAGAATAGATGATTATTATGAAAAAAAACAATTCTTATCTGCGCCAGAGGAATGTTTTGGAGTTCCAGGGGGTTTTGTATTACGATGGCGACCTTTCGGCAACTACCTACATTATAATCGATGGTTGCGGAAACTGGAGCTATTATCAGCGTGCGCCCGGCGATGCTGAGGGTACGGAAATGGACCACGGAGCATTCTCCTGCTCCATAGATGAAGACAGTACCTATTATGCGGATTCTGCAGTGTATCCCGGTCTTTCCATCCGTGTATTTGAGTTTGATGAAGGAGTTCTCCTCTGGAATGAAGATGTTTATTACCGGAAAAAGCGGTAAAAAGATAAAATGATGACTTTTTTGAAAAAAGAAAAATCGCCAGAAAATACTAACCTTTGGTTAATATTTCAGACTGTAGACAACTAGCCTCCTAATAGGAGGCGGTTGTCTTTTTTCTTGTGTCACAGTAAAAATAAACCACCTGCTCTGCAGGTGGAGGGAATATCTTCAGATAAAAGCAACTCCTGTGCTAAACTAGATGTAGG
>NZ_JBEPLZ010000040.1:0-29011 GCF_040545455.1 Enterocloster citroniae
AATGCTTATCTTTTGGTCTTTGGTTCGGAATAGTGTAGTGCTGGCGGTCTATCTCTTGTTTTCGGTTGCTTGCTTCCTTACCGTACATGAGCATTGATTCAGGCGTTGTAAAATGTCCGCCCGGGCCAACCTGTTTCATCCAATGCCCAAACTCCCTGTCCGCAAGTCCTCCGCTGACTGCAATATTCTCATCAATGCGGTAAACCTCCATCTGCCAGGATGCGCCATGCGCCAGCTGAACGCCCCAGAACACATGGTTTTTCTTGTCCTCCATGGCCAGAAACGGAAAATAGTGGTTGACCGGAAGGGATCCCACCTGACCAAACCGCTCACACCGGACCGACTCCATGTTCCATGACGTATCCAGCTGCAGTTCCTCCATGGATTGGGTGAGGAGGGTTCCCTCCTGGCTCCACCGGCTCATCAGGCGGTGTACCTGAATCTGATCGTGGCAATCTCCCTCCAGATACGGCGAGATACCGGTCAGGGAAAAACTGGAGATCATCTCCAGCAAAATGGTTTCCCGGCTTTCATTGGTCAGCTCATTCCACATCCTGACCCAGGGCATGCCCTGTTCCCAGTGCAGAAAATGCCTGATCCCGCAGCCCCGGTCATCCCTCAGATGCGTAATGATGGTCAGGCCATCCCTCTCCTCCACCGTTTCCTGGCTTTTATAATGAAGCTGGTCCACGCTCCCGCCATTGCGCAGCGTATTGCCCGGCGCATATGCTCCGTTGTAGACGTCTCCGGCCAGCTTAAGCTGCACCATACCGTCCAGCTTTGCCTTCTTCTTTCTGTAGGCCGGGACCGGCATATGGGTTGGATACAGCTCCAGGCCCGCGTGCTGATCTTCATCCAGCAGATAACGCGCCGTCATGTCTCCCAGTGTGTATTCTTTTAATATTGTATCCATTCTGATATCCTCCTGATGGAAAATGCTCCTGATAGGAAATGCTCCTGACGCGGCGCACTCATCCCTTAACGGCGCCCACGGTCATTCCTTTGATAAAATACTTTTGCAGACACATGAACAGGACTGCAATGGGCAGCACCGACAGTACGATCGCGGCCATGGCCGTTGTATAATCGCTGGTCTGGGCGGAAAACAGGGACTGGATCGCCACGGTAAGGGTTTTCAGCTGTTTTTTGCTCACATAAAGACTGGCCAGCAGGTAATCGTTCCAGATCTGAAAGGCCTGCATGATGATCAGCGTTGCCATGGCTGGCTTTAGCAGGGGAAGCACGATTGAAAAATACGTTTTAAACACAGAACACCCGTCAATCCTGGCCGCTTCCTCCAGTTCCACCGGAACCGTGGACATAAAACTGTTCATGAGGAATACGCCAAAGGAAATGCCCGTTGCCACATACATGAAAATAATGCCGAATCTTGTGTTGGTCAAATGCATTTTAAAACCAATGGTATAGATGGGAAGGAACAATGCCTGGTAGGGTATCAGGATTCCTACAATAAAATATATGTAGCAGAATTTAAAGAACCTGTGCTTGCAGCGCGCAATGGCCCACGCCGTTATGCCGCACAGCATGGCAAGCACGAATACGCTGACCGCCGTATAGATAAAGGTGTTGATGTAGGTAGTTCCCATATTCAGCTTATCGATGGCTTTCACATAATTATCCAGCTGAAATGACTGCGGAAGCGACAGAGGGCTGTTGATATACAGCTCCTTTTTTGTCTTAAATGAGTAATTGACAATAATAAACAGGGGGGCCAGGAAAAGGGCCGCCAGCATGGTCATGAGCACCTGGACCACAGCGGTTGTTTTGGTATAGGGGTGGCGGATCTTTTCTTCCTTTTCCGTTCTGTCCTTTTTCAATCCTTTCATCACGCCTGAACCTCCTTACTTTTAAGTCCCTTCACCTGGATCAGGGCCACCAAAAGCAGGGCCACCACCAGGGTAACTGTCATTGCGGAACCGTATCCATACTGCCTGCCGTTGATGGCCGTGGTATAAGTCTGGTAGATCACGGATGTGGACGCCCGCCCCGGACCTCCCTTGGTGGATGATACCAGCAGGTCATATACCTTCAGGGAGCCGGTGGTAATGCCCACCACACAGATGGTAATGGCGGGTGCCAGCATGGGGATGGTTACGTTAAAAAACCGTTTTACTGCTCCGGCTCCGTCCACCTTGGCGGCCTCATACAGATCGGAGGGCACAGACTGGAGGCCGGCCAGATAGATCAACATCCAGTATCCGATCCATTGCCAGTTGTTGGCGATCAAAAGCCCCCAGAGAACGGTTTTTCCGCTTCCGAACAGCATAAAATTAAAATTGGTTCCCAGCCAGTCATTCACAGCCGGAAGCACGTTGGAAAACATTTTAAGCCACACAAAGCCCACGATCACGGCACTGATGAGACAGGGAATAAAAAAGGCTGCCCTGTATATTTTCTTGCAGCGGATCCCGCTGTCCAGGGCCACTGCAAACAGCAGGGCTGCAGCATTCTGGATCAGAGTGTTCCCTATGGTGAATTTAATGGTAAACCACCATGCGCTTCGGAAATTATCATCCTGAAACAGGTCCATATAGTTCCTGAATCCTACAAATACCTTTTCCGGTGAGATTCCGTCCCAGCTTGTCACCGAATACCGGAACGACAGAAGCAGCGGAAGGATCAACCCGATCGTAAATATGATGAATCCGGGAAGCACCAGAAGCAGATACTGCAAAAAAAGTTTTCTGCCCATTATTTCGCTTTTATTTTTAGGCATCCTCATTATCCCCTTTCATGCCAGACAGATCAGTACAGTTCAGCGCGAGTATATAGTAAGGCGCAGTTATTATAACCGCGCCTTTCATTTTATTTGGCTGCAACGCTGGTATGTTATTTGGTTGCGGAGCTGGCATCCACCCTTGCATCGGATGCGGCCAGAACATCCTCAAAGGTTTCATCGCCCTGAAGCCATGCAGCGATATCCTTTGCGTTCTCTTCCTGGAATCCTCCCCATACAAGTTGGTTGTTGCCTAGAGTAACGTCCACGATCATATCGTCGGCAGCATACTTATCAATATCTTCCTGACTGGGATTCTCAAAGGTCGGTGTCACATCCTTCAGCATGGAGGCAGTCTTGGTATAATCATAGATTTCCACAGCCAGCTCCTTGTCGGAGGTCAGCAGATCCAGAACACAGTTAACAGCGTCCGGATGTTCGGTCTTTGCACTTGTCATCAGGGTAATATTGGGTTCAAATATCAGCTTGGAATCCCCTGTCTGGTTGGGAAACGGGAAGATACCAAACTCAAAGGCATCATCAATATCCAGGAAGTTCTGGATGGACCAGGAACCGGAAACCTTCATAGCCGCTTCCCCCTGCACCATCCTGGCATCACAGTCAGTCTGCTCCATGCTGAATGTGTTGGCAAAGGTATTGTCAAAAATCAGCTTATTATACTCATAAGCGGTCTGAAACTCCTTACTGTCAGCAAAGGATACCTCTCCTGCCCTGAACTTATCTCCCCACTCCGGGTCCTTGTTAAATACATCGTTCATGGCAAACTGCATGGTCACATTGCCGATGGACCAGGTATCTACCATATGGCTTGCAAATGGCGTGATCCCTTTTGCGTTGCAGTCATCTATAATCTTCTGCAGGTCATCCTGTGTTTTGGGGATCTCCCATCCATTTTCCTCAAACATGGCCTTGTTGTAGTAAACTCCCTGATACAGGGCATTGTAAACCATTCCGTATGTCTTTCCATCCACCGTCACATTTTCCCTGGCTGCGTCCAGGCCCCGGTTCAGATATGTATCATCAATGGTACCAAGCACTCCCAAAGGAGCGTAGGTTGCCACATCCTGCGCTTTTCCGATCATAATGTCCGGAAGCCCCGACTGGAGGTACTGCTGCATTTTGGGCTGGAAATCATTTCCCCAGTCCACACATTCCCACTCCAGGGTGATGTTGGGATATTTTTCAGCCAGGGCCTCATCGATCATATCCTCGATACCGGCGTCCGTGGTGGACTGCCCCGCCAGCACGGTCAGCGTAACCTTTTCATCAGATCCGGACGGCTGCGCCGCTTCGCTGCTTCCTGCCTCTGCGGCCGGTGCCCCTTCAGTCTTTTCCGGTGCCGCGGTCTGTGTCCCGCCGGAACTCCCCCCGCATCCTGCCAATACACAGGACGCCGTAATTGCTGCCAATACACCCAATACCTGTTTTCTTTTCATGAACGTTCCTCCTTGTTATGAGCACTTAGCGTCCGTCCTTTGGGCGCTTACGTGCGATACATGTCACTGGCACTTAGTGAGGTCTCCCTCGAACTTAGTGCAGTGGCTTGTTATGAGCACTTAGCGTCCGTCTTTTGGGCGCTTACGTGCGATACATGTCACTGGCACTTAGTGAGGTCTCCCTCGAACTTAGTGCAGTGGCTCGTTATGAGCACTTAGCGTCCGTCTTTTGGGCGCTTACACATGATGTTTTTGATATACCAAGTATACTTTTTTTCCGACATGAACAAATAGGACTAAATTGAAAAAGGAGTTGCACATTTTTGTGAAATGTACAACTCCGCTTATATTGACCGTATTTATATAGATATCACTCATTCATACTCTCCGCCCGGTTATCATCCGCAAATTCCAGAACCTCCTCCAGGCTTTTCTTTCCCTGCAGCCAAAGCTGCTGCTGGGCTGCGACCGCATTCTGGTAGGACCACACCAGCTGGTTATTGCCAATGGTCACATCCAGCACCTGACCGCTCTGTTCGTAATAATCGATATCATCCTGAATGCAGCTCCTGTATTCAGGCTCAAATCCTTTTACGGTGGGCTGCGTCTGCGTATAGTCAAGGATCTCACTCTGAAGCTGCTGATCGGAAAATATGCCCATGAACAATTCAGTGATCAGTTCATCGTATCCGGTGCGGGCGCTTTTCATAAAAGTCATATTGGTTTCGCGCAAAAGCCTGGCGTCCCCGTGCTCATTGGGATAGGGAAATATCCCAAATTCATCACCACAGTTATATTGGTTGGCAAACTGCAAAGACCAGGAGCCGGTCAGGTACATAGCCGCCTGTCCGCCGGCAAACCGGTTATCACTCTCATACTGGTCAATACTCAGTGCATCCTCCCAGGAATGTTCCAGAATATTCCGGTTGTTCTCCAGACACCGCCTCATAGCCGGACTGTCCGAGAAATTCACCTTTCCCTTCCGGAACTGTTCTCCCCAGTCCGGCTCATCGCAGAACACCTCATTCATCATAAACTGCATGGTGGTATTGCCCAGGTTCCAGCTCTCCTGGAAATGTCCGGCAAAGGGGGTAAGACCGCGGGACGTTAATATCTCCTGTATCTTTAAAAGTTCCTCCCTGGTCTGAGGCACTTCCAGTCCATATGTGTTGAAAATCTTCTTATTGTAAAGTACCCCCTGATACCATGCATTAAAAGGAAGTCCATATACCGTGCCGTCCACCGTAACCAGGTCCAGGGCATCCTGTTTGATCATAGCCGAACAGGACTCTGCAATAGGAGCCAGATTGCCGGTCCCCACATACGCTTTTACATCCTGCGCTTTTCCCACAATGATATCAGGCACATCCCCTGCCGCAAATCTGGAGCGAACCTGCGCATCAAAGCTCTCTCCCCAGTCCACACATTCCCATTCCAGCTTGACATCGGGATAATGTTCCTCCATCCACTCATCGATCATGTCCTCCATGCCCGCATCTGAGGTGGACTGACCTGCCAGCACGGTCAGGATTACCGCATCCGACTCCTTTGCAACGGCCTCCGCCTTTTTTCCGCAGCCTGACAAAAACAAAGATACAATGATGCAGGCTGTTATGATCCGGCTGACTGCCGTTGTCCGGCCGGCCGCACTCATCCTGCCGGCCGTTCCTGTCCTGCCGGCCGCCTGCGGCCGCCGCCCATACACATGCACCGGTGATCCAATGCTGTTCTTCCCTTCCAATCTAATCCCTCCGTATATCGCCGGAATTTGCTATGGTGTGGCCCGATGGTTCCGGACACTGCACCGCGTTCCTGTAATCTCTCGGGCTTCGTCCAAAATATTTTCTGAACACCCTGCTGAAATATGCGTAGTCATCATATCCCACCATAAACGCGATCTCGGTCAGGCTGATCTCGCTTTCACGGATATAGCTGTCGGCCTTTTCCATCCTTTTCCTGGTGATATACAGCATCAGGTTCTCCCCTGTTTCCTGTCGGAATGTTTTGGAAAAATAGGTGCTCTCCATTCCGAACTGTTTTGCCAGGGCGGAAAGACTAAGATCCTCGTTGTAATGCTCATCTATGTACGCGGCGGCTCTGCGCATGATGTCGGACACTGTATGGACTGCTTCCTCATATCCCACAGACATGCAGTACTCGATCACATCGCGCACCCCATCGCATAGAATGCCTGCATCCAGGCGCTCCACCGTCCGGTCCGACATGTGGATCATATGTTCCAAAACAGCAGTCTCCTCCGCGGACAGACTGCTGCCCAGCGTCTCAGGAAATGTATTCAGTATACGTTTGACCGTCTGCTTTACCTCCAGATATTCCCACTTATCTTGGGCGCAGCAGTCAAGTCCGGTTCCCTGGAACACCAGGTTCTCAATGGCTGCCCGGTTCTTTTTTCGTATCAGTTCCTTCAGTTCCCTGACCTGGCTGTCGCCGAACCGGCTGCTTATATTACGGTTTCCACCGGAAATCCCGGAGCGCCCCGGCACAAGCAGCACATCCTCCGGCGTGTAGGTACGCGTCATCAGCATGGAGATATCCTGGATATATGCCTCATGGATACTGTCCATGGAATAGGAGTGGCCGCTGAGCATGATGGTGATGGTTGACTGGAGCAGGGGCTTTAGCTGGACCATAAGGTATCTGGCCTTGTCGGTCAGCTCCCGGTTGTCCAGCTCCGACACAATGGCAAATTCATTGGGGCGGTATATATGGTTGAACACAAACGGGACATCGCTTTTCAGGCACCGCCGTATCTCCTTTTTCACAGAGTAGGACAAAAGGTTCATATCATGCCCATACCGTTTGACCAGATTGCCCATATCGTGGATCTTCACCAGCATCAGGCTCATCCCTGCAAAGTCCATGTCATTGTTGATGGTGATGATCGGGGTGAAGGAGGAACCCTCCCGCTCAAGAAGCTGGCTGAACTCCCTGTCCTGTAAAAGGGAGGCTGCTTTTAACAGCTGGATCTGCTGCTCCTCCCGGGCCCTGGCATGGGCCTTCCTGGTGCTGATGATCTCCAATGCCCTGGACAGGGCATTCACCAGATCGATCCTGGTGATGGGTTTTACCAGATAATTGATGGATCCGGCCATGAACGTATCCTTGACATACTGGAAATCATCGTAACCGCTGACCACAAAGGTAATAATATCCGGGTATTTTTCATGTATGATCTCCAAAAGCTCGACCCCATTCATAAAGGGCATGTTGATATCCGTGATCAGAATATCCGGCTCATCTGTTTCAATGCGCCTGAGCACTTCTTCCCCATCCGCTGCCGGTTCCATGCAGCAAAGGGAATATCTGGACCAGTCGATCATGGAACACAGCTTTTCCCTGGTCCAGTATTCATCATCCGCTATCAGGACTTTATAGACTTCTTTTTCCACTGTTCAACCTCCCCCATTGTCAGTCTTGCTACTGTCAGGTACACCCGTGTCCCTGTCCCCGGCGCGCTCTCCACCCGTATTCCATAGGAATCGCCGTACAGCATCTTTACCCTTGCGTTTATATTGATCAGACCGATGGAATTGCCCCGCTCCACCAGATCCAGATCATTTTCCTTCATCTTTTGGTTCAGTTCCTCCGCGTTCTCCAGCCCCACTCCGTTGTCCTCCACGGCAATGATCAGATTATCCTCCTGTACCTTGGCCCGGATCACAACGTGTTTTTCCCCTCTCACATTGCGCAGTCCGTGGTTTAAGGCATTTTCCACCAGCGGCTGTACACAGATCCTTGGGACCGTGTCCTTCAGGACTTCATCATCTATATCAAATTCATAGGCCACATGATCCCTCATCCTCACATCCATCACATAGATATAATTCTTCAGGTGCACGATCTCTTTGGCAACCGTGGAAAATGGATTCTTCATGTCCAAACTGTACCTGAAAATATTGGACAGGGACTGGCACAGATGGCTTACCTCATCACAGTGGCGGACCTGGGCAATGCTGCTCATGGTATCCAGGGTATTATACAGAAAATGCGGATTGATCTGGGCCTGGAGTGCGTTATACTCCGCCCGGTTCAAGAGCAGCTTTGTCTCATACTCCCTGACAAGGAGAGCTTCGATCTGATCCAGCATCTCGTTAAAGCTCTGCCCCAGCACCCCTATCTCATCATGTTTTTTCACCGCTACGCGCAGGTCTGTCTCCCCCTTTTTGATCCGGTCCGTCATTTCCGTCAATTCCTCCAAGGGACGGGTCAGGCTCTTGGACCAGAGGAAGGTGAACACCAGGGTGATCACCAGCATCACGGCCGCTATGGTGAAAAGGCTGGCCGTCAGAGTGCGCTGATTGGCTGCCAGCAGTGCCTGGGGCATCAGCGCATACGCACTTAAGTTATATTTGTTCTGTTCCACCTGGAAAAAGACTCTCTGGCTGCCGCCTGTGGGAAGGCTGAAATCCTGTTCTCCCCGGCGTAAATGGTCTGATATCCCGTCAAAAAGCTTCCGGTCATTTTCCCCCAGACTGCCCACGGATACGGCCGCCCGGTCCCCCACGGGCTGAAGCCACATAAACATATCGCTGTCCGTAATGAATTTCTCCATCCTGTACCGGAATATCTTGCTGTCCACATCACATGCAATGTAACCGATCATCTGGCTTGTATTGCTGTTATTATACAGCTTCATCACAAGCCGGATAATATCCGTATCACGATATGGGTTAAAATAGCTGGAAACCAGCATGGTTGTCTCGTCCGAATGGGCATACTGCCTGACCAGATCCGCATTGTTCTCCTCTGCATGTTCGTAAATATCCAGGGGATAATTATGGCGCGGGGTTACGGCCCTGCGGTATGTGCTGATGATCTCATCCTCCCCGTTATAAAGATACAGGGCAACCACTCCATCGGAGGTGTCAAAGCATTCCATGGCAATGTTATAGGACTCCCTGTAATACTTGTCCCTCAGCAGGGAAATGGATTCCTTTTCCTTTAAATCCCGGATCAGCTGCTGGCGGTTGTAGACCTTTATGATATTATTTTCCATGGATTTGAGGATCGTGAACAGATCATCCTGCATATTCCGCAGCAGACTGAAGCTCTCCTTTTTCGCCTGATTGTAGATCAGAGTGGAGGATTTCCTGTTAAACAGCCAGGTCTGCAAAAGAAGGGCCGTCATGGTGCAGGCCAGACAAAGGATCAATATTTTAAACCGCATTTTCTGCGGCAATTCCATTCTTTTTTTCATATGAATCCCCCAAACATGTTTGAGGAAAGTATATCAAATTTTGTATTTTATTTCTACCGGAAATCGTATTCACAACATTATCCTCTCACGGTACAGTTTCCACTGATTTTCAAAGAAATAGTCCACCTCCGGAACAGGCCGGACCGGACGCCATTCAATCTCACATTCAGTACCCTGACAGATAACTTCCTGAATCATGCCTGCATGGGATCCGTTATCAAGGGTGCATTTGAACAGATCCGGCAGTCTCCTGTCCGGTTTCCTGCCATTTCCATCTGTATACAGGGCCGACCCCCTGCTTCCTCCGCTGCTTTTACAGTAGTCCAGCATGGACGACAGGTATACCATCTGAGATATGAGCATATCCCGCAGTCTGTAGAACAAAGGCAGCTGGTTCATCCCAGGCCGTTTTACAAGGTGCAGGTATTCTGTCAGTTCTCTCCTTGTATCATAAAGCGCCGCCTGGATCTGTCCCCCTTCCCGTATCATTCCTCCGTATGCGCTCATCCGTTTTGCTGCCTTCAGCCATAAATCCTGAAGGGCTTCCGTTCCGCATGCAAGCTCCGGGATTTTTATGAACCGGTATGCATCTCCTCTTAGAGCATGTTCCGCCTCTCTCTGCTTGTTCCCATCTTTCTCCGGCCATCCTCCCTGACGCAGATCATAAAGCTTCCTTTGACGGATCCACTCCGCTGCCCGCACAGCTCCGGCCTGACCGGCATTCAGTGCAGTCCCTCCTGGCCTTGTGACTCCGTGGCTGCCGCAGACTTCACCCACTGCAAACAGTCCGTGGATATCGGTTTCCCAATGAAAATCCGTTGAAATCCCTCCGTTATTGTGCTGGGCGCAGACAGCTATCTCCAGTCTCTCCTGATATAGATCCACCCCATGATCCCCATAATAACCGATTGCCGGCCTATTCATCTGATTCAGCCTCTCAATGGGTGTCCCTGCCAATGCCCCTGCCTGTTTCAAATACGCATATGCCTCCGGCGCCAGCTGGTCATATCGGATTGGGTGTCCCCCTGTATTCCTTGTAAAATCAAGATATACCCGTCTTCCCTTTAATATGGTCTCCTGATATACCAGCAGATCAATGAGTGAGGATCCGCCAAACATTTTATCCACATCAAAGGGCCATTGATATCCTTTTAGAAAAATAAGGGAAAGCATTTCTTCCGGTGTCTCAAAATGATCCAGAAGAAACTCCTTTTCATCTTTTCCTTCGGCATCTGTGGATATAAATGTGGGAAGTACCTGCATATAAGTCCCGCTGACGTTCCATCGGGGTTTCAGTGACGCCATTCCAAACTGCCACTCCGTCAGGTTCTTGCCTATCGCCCCAGCTTCAAACGCCATACCGCTGGCTCCAAGCTGTGACATGGGGTATACACTGTCGTGGTACATGCCGGCAGGCCCGCCTGTTGCTAAAATCACATCCCTGCACCAGATGATTAGGTAGGAGACTTCCATTTTATTGTTCTTGTCTAAGCATAAAATCCCATATAACCGCTTCTCCCTTACAAGAAGACGGATCACCTGCAGACCGTCCAGGATCCGGATCCCCCGCCTTTTCACGGCGTTTTCCAGACATTCCGTCATAAGCCTGGAAGTATAAGGTCCGGCACTGGTAGCCCTTCTTCCTCTGTCGTGATCTGTCTTATAGCCCATGAACTCCCCATATTCCGTACAGGGAAACGGAACTCCCAGATCAGCCAGGCAAAAAAAGCATCTTGTGGACAACGCGGCCTCACAGAGAGCCAGATCCCCGTCCACACATCCGCCGGCAAACAAGTCCTCTGCCATGGTGCGGACTGAATCTTGATCCGCACCCGCAAGGGACAGTTTATAGTAGGTCTGTTTATCTGAGCCGGTATTCCTTGAAGTCCCAGCTTTTATATTTTCTGTTATAACCGCAAGATCTGTCTCTCCTGCCTGGTGAAGCTTTAATGCGGCTTGAAAGCCTGCTGCTCCGCTTCCTATAACGATATGTTCAATTATAAGTTCCTGTACATTCATATTTATTCCCCTTACAGACGTTTTATATGGAAACCGCCATCCACGTCAATATAATTGCCCGTTGTATAAAGAACCTTGTTTGAACAAAACAGGCTCACCATCTGTGCCACATCCTCCGGCTTTCCCCAACGCGCAATGGGCATCCCTCCATTGGCTATCATCCTGTCATACTTATCAGTAACGGCGCTGGTCATATCTGTTGCGATCACGCCCGGACGCACTTCGTTCACAACAATCCCCTCTGATGCCAGACGGTCTGCAAAGAGGGTTGTCAGCATGCAAACCGCTGCCTTGGATATGCAATATTCTCCTCTTGTAATGGAGGAAACTTCTGCTGAACATGAGCCCACATTCACGATATGCCCCTTATTCTCAAATACCTGCTCCTGGCTGATCATCTGCTTTGCCACAAGCTGGGTCAGAAACATAGTTCCCTTTGTATTGATTCCAATTACCCTGTCAAAGCTTTCCTCTGTCATCTCAAGAAGGTCTTTCCTCTCCCTGGGAGCAACCCCTGCATTGTTTACAAGAATATCTATCCTGCCAAAGCGTCCCACACTTTCCTTCACCAGCCGTTCCCTGTCTTCTGCCAGGGCAATGGATCCCTGTACATAATGCCATGTGATCCCACATTTTGTAAGCTGATCCAGAGCTTCCTGATACACCGTCCGGCTTCCTGTGGCCAGAATCACGATCTGGTATCCATCTAACCCTAACTGTCTTGCCACAGCATATCCGATCCCCCGGCTTCCGCCTGTTATTACCGCTGTCTTCTTCATGTGATCTCCCCTCCCTTTTTCTGAAATCAGCCTCTGAAATCAGCGGGCTGATACTTCTTATTTTCCTGAAAATCCCTGTAGAATGACATAAATATATCAGGATCACGGATCACGCAGCCAGTTGGCTTATGTGCCCTGATCAGGTCCCCGCATTTACCGCAGGTCATACACACCCTCTTTGGATTAATCCTTCCATATCTGATGATCTCATTTGCAAAATCGGGATCCGCAAAGGCCATTCTTCCAAAAAGCATGCCGTCACAAAAACCTTCCTTCACAGCGCCTGCGGTAAACAGATCCGCATATTGTCTCAGGTAAGTAGGTGCAGAGCCATATACCACCATTCCCGGAACAGCATTTTTAACAGTTCCAATCCCCTGGATTATCCTGGCAATCCCTGTTAAAGGATGCTCATCCGGTACATATTTTCCCATGTCGTAAGGTCTGGTCACATGAGTCGTAGCATAAGGATTTCCCATTGTCAGATCGACCATGGCTAATCCATAATCCTCATACAGCTCTTTTACAAGGCGGATCGGTTCAGTAAGATCCGGACTCAGCCCGGAGGTCTGACTCACGCCAAATCCATAGGGATATGCATATCCGTCATAAATTCCCAGTCTGGAGGTCACCTGGAATGTATCGTTCTCATAAACCTTTGCAGCTTGTATGCTATGTTTCAGCAATCTGGTGCGGTTCTCATAACTGCCGCCGTAATTACCCGGTCTCGTGTAGGCGGAAGAAAGTTCGGCCAGAAGATATCCGTGGCAACATTTAATATCCACTGCATCAAAACCAGCTTCTTTGGCCAGCTTTGCAGCTTCACCAAACGCTTCTTCCAGTCCCTTCAAATAATCATCCGTGACAATACAGGAGTCATCGGCAGCCCTGTATTGTTCAAGGTACGGATGGCGGTAGGCGGTCATTGGCGCCGGTCTGTTATCCGGATTAGAATAACGTCCGCTGTGGTTTGCCTGCATGATCAAATACGGTGCATATCCGTTTTTCTTCCTGCCGGCCTCTTTCACTTTTTCAGTCAGGGCCTTATAGTTCTCCAGATTATCCCTTGAAAGAAGCAGCTGTGTCTTTGAGGAGCGCCCTTCTTGCACAATGGAGATTGCCTCAAACCAGATGACGGCACTGCCGCCAATTGCTTCGTTTATATATCTGCGCATGGTATGATCAGATGGCGATCCGTCCGGCATTGAATCCGCCCCCTCCATGGGAGCGATCCCCAGGCGGTTAGGCATGGTTATATGTCTCACCTTAAGCGGTGCTGCAAGAATACCGGTGTCCTCTGCAAAGGGGAGGCAAAGATCCAGTTCATTCAGCTTATTTATTAAATCTTCCAAGCATCCATAATGGAACTTTTCATGTGCCATGATTGTTTTCCTTCCTGTAAAATTGTTTTCTGAATTTACTCGGTGATAAATTTGTATGTTTTTTAAATTTTTTAGAAAAATATGTAAAATCTGTATACCCGCAATCGGATGCAATATCAGAAATGCTCCTGTCTGTCTCTGTAAGCATTGCCTTAGCCCGATTCATCCGCAGAGAAACTGCATAATCCATAAGGCTGTATCCCGTCTCGTCCTTAAAAACATGGGAAATATAGTGCTTGTTCATATATAGGGCAGATGCTACCTTATCAACCGAAATATCCTCGGCATAGTGGTGGTCCAGATAATTGAGCACCTTGTATGCTATGGTTGCGCCCGCTCCTATCTTCATCGCAGAAAGAATATCCGCACACTCTCTGAAAATGGTAATAAACATCCGGCGCAGATCAGCGCCAACATACATCTCCCAATATTGGCGCTTCCCAAGGTACTCCTTTTCCATCTCAAGTATTAATTCATATAAATAGTTCCAGACAGGATCAGTCAGGTGCAGCAGATGTGAAAAATCTGCGGGCCGTTTTATGAAGACGGATATGATTTCCGGATACCGCACTTCATTCTGGAAAAATGTGGGATTAATCTGAATAATATAGCGTTCATATGGATATTCCAGAACCGTAAGTGTATGCTCTTCCAATGTATTGAGCACAATGATCCCGCCTCTTCCAGCTTCATATGTCTTTTCCCCTACCTGATATTCGATCCTTCCCGACAAAAGGAACAGTATCTGATATGTATGTTCATAATGGTGCGGAAGTGTATAATTACAAGAACTATAGCGATGTTCAATCCAGAAATCCTCCATAGGAACCTCCTTACATAATTGTGTACTCCCGGCGTATCCGAGAGCACACGTTTTTCCTATATACAAAAATCATTGTAACATACCTTTACAACATAATATTAAAAAATATAGTTGCAAGCAGAACATTTGCAAGGATTGCAAATGGCTGTGCGGCACCATATCCCGCAGTCGGTTCTTCTGAGCCAATGGAACTGATGGCAGCGCCAAGACCGGGAGCAGAGGTGCACCCGCCTGCGATTGCACCGCTCAAAATGATCCAGTTTAAACCAAATAATTTGCGGCCAATGAAAAAGCTTACAAGCACTGCGGTCATTTCCACAAAAATCGCTGCCACTGCAAGAGCCAGGCCGGAACCCATCAGGGATGTAACTACATCGTACCCATAGCGCAGACCGACTACTGCCATGAAAAATGTCAGCCCCATCTGGTACATGATTCCGAGAGCCTTGGAGTCCATCCTGAAATTCACGGGACCGATCTGGCCAATATAACTTAAGATCAGGGCTGCCAGAAGCACTCCGCCGGCTGCTCCCATTGAAAAACTGCCAAAGCTGCCCAGCGGGATCGTGATGCTCCCCACAATAATACCAATCACAGCAACGAGAGACATCACCATGAAGTTAAGTGGCGGCTCTTTGGCAGTCTTTCCACCCCCGGACACTTCGTTCATTTCTTTTTGATAATTTTCCTTTTCCCGCTCCATATCAATACGGAACAGTTTGGGGAGGGCCGAAAGCATGACAACGATGACCAATACTCCCATAGGAAATGCAACCGTATAGCCCAGGCTGATTGCGGATGAAGCAGCTTCCTTGTACGCTGCAATCTGTTCCTCGTTTAACGCTGCCGTATCTGTTCTTGACAGCGTGCCTGACGGGTCGATCTTCAGCAGCATTTTATCCTTATCTTCCTCCGATGCTTCTTTATAAAGAGTTCCATAATCAACATGCCCGGCTGCATCCAAAGCAGTTCCGTAGCCCGGGGTTGTTGTCATGGAACCGGCATACATTCCAATTGTCTCAAATGGTGTGATGGACTGATTAGAGGACAATACACTTCCATAGAGAACACATGCCACAAGCATGGATACAACCGGAATGGAAATGCCGATCACCACAAACTTCATTCCGTATTTTTTAAATATCGTCCCAATGCTGCTCCCCACCTTCAGCCCGATAGAAACCAAGAACAGCAATAGAAAAAAGGTAAAGAACACCTGCGCCACAACGCCTGTGGACAGAATCCTTTTCGCGTTCGCATATCCCACTCCGCCCTCTGAGACCGTATGAGCCCATCTGGTAGTCAGGTATCCGATGACAATCCCTGTAAATATGCCGCCGGACACTCCCAGAGAAAAACTTTTGATCTTGATCCTTCCAATCAAAAGCCCTGTTGCAATTGAAAGAAACATAAGAAAAAACTGATTCGTCAGAATCGAATTAACGGTTTTTAACATTTGTCAAACCCTCCCCCTATATTATACATGAAATATTCGTTTTGCATTGCCAAATAAAATGGCCGACTGATCTTCCGCCGAGAGATCCAGGCTGTCTATTGCCTTTAAAGTACGGTCAATATAACCCGGCCCTTGTTCCGGGTCAAAAGGCATATCGCTGGCAAACAGGACATGATCTTTTCCGAAAAACTCAATACCGCACCGTATGGCGGCAGCTGAACCAAAAGAAGCTGTATCTACATAAAATTTCTTAAAGGTATCCAGGGGATTGCCTTTCATCCTGGTCCTTGTAAGCTTTTCTTTCAGTTCCGGAGCGGTCCTTCCGCCATACATCTTTAACCCGTTTTCAATTCTCCCTTCCAACATGGGAATCATTGCGCCCACATGGTGCGTAACTATCTTTAAATTTGGGAAATCTTCAAAGATCCCTGCAAATGCGAGCCTGCTTATGGCAACTGTAGTCTGATACGGCCATCCAATCAGAAACCAAAGTTCATACTTTGACGCATCCTCCGCGGGAAATTCCGGTACTTTCTGCCCTCCCACCGGATGGATCAGTATGGGAAGATCTAACGTTTCACATATTTCATAAATAGGCCAGAATTTCTCCTGGTCGATTGCCTCTCCATTCATATGTGCATAAATCTGGACTCCTTTTGCCCCCATGTCTTTGCACCTTTTAATTTCCATGATAGAAGCTGCAACATTGTTAAATGGTATTCCTGCAATAAACCCCTCATAGCTTTCCGGATGTTCATCCGTGATTTTCTTGATCTCATCATTGCCAACCGCAGCAATCCCCGGCGACTGATCCGGGCCTGCAAACAGCTCCACGGGCGGTGACACAATATTGGGGATCTGTTTATATTCCGGAAATTTTGTTATGACGGTCTGACGATACTCCATATCAGACATGGCCCGCATCTTTAACGCTCTCAAAAACATATGTGACTTATTGGGCGATTCTTTCATCGCCAGCTCTGCATACCGCCTGGGCATAAGGTGACAGAATACATCGATTGACTTCATGTTGATTCTCCTTCTCCTGCACTTTCATCAATTCTGATAATGTATGGCCAACTATTATCATCTGTTTCACATGATAATGATACCATTTCCGGATATGGTATTTCTGGTAGAATCCTGTTACAAATATGCATTTTACTGTCATATTATCCGTTTTTATCCCATCTCACAACACGCAAAATGAGCCAGGTCCCAAAAGACCCGGCTCCCCGCACAAACCGATCACATTGCCTTTAAAACAGCCGTCAAAATAGAATCATACTTGTCCTCCGGCGTATCCGTACGGCTTGTCATGATCACCGCATTAGTTGTCCCGTTTAATGTCCCCGCACTGAGTAGTTAAAGTTTTTGTCCAGAGAGGAAAAGGTCCGTCTTGTCTCAGGGACAGGATCCGGCTTTGCCTCTGCCGGACTGTTTTTCACAAAGTATCCCCTGGGAGCTTTAGATGAGGCATACACCAGACCTTCCTGTATCAGCATTTCATAAGCCTTTTTAACCGTGTTGCGGTGGACCTGCAGTTTTTCCACCAGCTGGCGCTCCGAAGGCAGCTTAAATCCGTCCGCCAGCCGGCCTGACAGTATCTGATCCCTTATATTATTGCGCAGCTGTCTGTACAGCGGAGTGCTACTGCCCCGTTTTAACTGGATCTCCATAAATATCCCCTCCCCACGTTTTATCTTCTGAGACACCCCCAAGTCTTGAGATGAACACATCCATCTCCTGGGTCTTCCACTTACATCTGTGATAAAATATCTGCTGGTACATGATAACGTCCAGGTCCCGAACATCCAGCCGGATCAGCTCTCCCCTGCCAATGCTCTCCTCAACGGCAAAACCCGGAAGATAGGAAATCCCCCCATTCTCCTTTAGCATCTTAACGATAAAATCAGTATTGCTGATCTCCACGGAAGGGATCAGTTCCAATTCCTGTGTTTCCAGAAATGAATCCAGCTCTTTCCTGTAATTCTCGTTTTTTTCAGTGAGAAAAAATGGTTCTCCTATCATGTCCTTAAGGCAGATGCTTTTAGGGCGGTCTCCCCAATAGCACGGGGATGTGACAAATACAATGGATTCCCTCCGGTCCATGGCCTTGATCCAATTTTTATTATACCTGGCCCTGTCCAGAAGGTATATCAGATCCAGCTGGTTCTGCTCCAGCATCTCATAAAGTTTCCCAGGCGGCGCTGTTGTGACCTTGATCGGGACCCGGGGATGATTTGCCCTGAAATAGCCGAGCACGGGCGGCAGCTTTGCAAAGCATAAAGACTCCAGCGTACCGATGTGCAGCGGGTTCTTCAGGTCTGTCTCTTCCCTGACGCTCTCCTTTGCCTGGTTGATGTCCTGAAGGATCAGCTGGCTCTGCTCAAGAAAACGCTGTCCCTGGGCGGTCAGTGCGATCTTTCGGCCAAGACGGTCGAACAGTCTGGTATCAAGTTCTTCCTCCAGCAGCCGTATCTGCACCGTCACTGCGGACTGGGAATAACCTAAAAGCTCCGCGGTCTTTGAGAAACTTTCCAGACGGGCCGCCGTGACAAAGGTTTTTAACTGCCTGAATTCCACGTTTCTCCTCCTTTGTTATTAATTTCTTTCAATTATATCATAAAATCTATGAAATTGATTTATTTATTTTCCATGCTACAATAGGTACATAAAGTTGTCCCATGCGCACAAGACACTTCAATTTAATGAAAAAGAGGGGAAATTTATGTCTTTTATCAGTATCTTTGACGTTTTGGGTCCTAATATGGTGGGACCTTCCAGTTCCCACACCGCCGGAGCCTGCTCCATTGGCCTTATGGCCCGAAAATTGCTGGGCGAGCCGGCGCGGGAGGTGGAATTTATCCTTTACGGTTCTTTTGCAAAAACATATAAAGGCCATGGCACGGACCGTGCACTGCTTGGGGGGATCATGGGTTTTTCCACAGATGACGTACGCATCCCAAACGCATATGATCTGGCCGGCGAACAGAACATCACATGGACATTTACCCGCAATGAGATTGAGACGGAGCTCCACCCCAATACAGTGGACATCCATATGACCGGTGTCAGTGGAAAGACGGTTTCACTGAGAGGCGAGTCCATTGGCGGCGGGAAAATACGGATCGTGCGCATAAACGGCATTGAAGTGGATTTTTCAGGCGAATACAATACCCTGATCGTGGTCCACAGGGACTGTATTGGCATGGCTGCCCATATCACAAGCTGTTTAAGCAAAGGAAAGGTCAATATTGCTTTTATGAAACTCTTCCGGGAAGCCAGGGGGAACCGGGCTTACAGCATTGTGGAGTTTGACGGCTCGCTTCCGGAGGCCACACAGCAGAGGATCAAAGAGAATCAGGATGTTGAAAATGTCATGCTGATACAGATACGGGAGGTGGGATGATGGATTTTAAAAATGGAGCGGAGCTGATCCTGCTCTGCGATACATACGGGTGCCCTGTTTCTGAAATCATGAAACACAGGGAGTGCAGCCAGACAGATACCACCCGCGAAGCGCTGGACGAAAGGATGAAGCAGGTTCTCACTATCATGAAAAATGCGGCATCTGAGCCCATCCAAAGGCCGCGCCCTTCCATGGGCGGACTGATCGGCGGCGGAGCCGGGCTGGTGGAACGCCATCTGCGGGAAGGAAAATCCATTTGCGGCGGACTTCTTTCCAGGGCAATCTCTTATGCCATGGCTGTGCTGGAGATTAACAGTTCCATGGGACTGATCGTGGCAGCTCCCACAGCCGGCTCCTCAGGAGTGGTGCCCGGAGTCCTATTAGCCCTTTCAGAGGAACACGACCTCCCTGACAGCACCATCCTTCCGGCACTGTATAATGCCAGCGCCATTGGGTATCTCGCCATGCGGAATGCCACCGTGTCAGGAGCAGTGGGCGGCTGCCAGGCGGAGGTCGGAGTAGCCTCGGCCATGGCTGCCAGCGCGGCAGTGGAGCTTATGGGCGGCACCCCGGCCCAGTGCCTGGAAAGCGCCTCCACCGCACTGATGAACCTTCTGGGTCTGGTGTGCGATCCGGTTGGCGGACTGGTGGAATACCCCTGCCAGAACCGGAATGCCATTGGCGCAGCCAATGCCCTGACATCAGCAGAGCTGGCCCTAAGCGGTGTCCGGCAGTTGATCCCCTTTGATGAGATGCTGGCCGCAATGTACAATGTGGGGAGACGGCTCTCTCCGGATTTCAGGGAAACAGCCATGGGAGGATGCGCGGTCACACCTTCGGGATGTGCGGCATGCGGGGGGTGACGGGGGTAGGGAGCGGGCGGTTCTGTTAGAATTCAGTGGATACATGGCTTCATAGTCCCATGGTAAATCCCGGCCTTCCTCATACCGCCACCGCTTTCGGCATAAACCAGACAAACAGACGGCCGGTGTTCTTCCAGCCGTCTGTTTTATATTTTTATAAAATCAAAACCTGTTTTTTGATAATTCGTAAGCAACATCAACAATCATATCTTCCTGACCGCCCACCATGCCGCGGCGCCCTAATTCTATGAGAATATCTTTGATATCGATACCAAACTGTTTAGCAGCCCGGCGCGCATGGAGCAGGAAGCTGGAATAGACACCTGCATACCCCAGCATAAGGGAATCCGTACGGATTGCCTGCGGGCGATGCATCAGTGGCTCCACTGTTGTCTGAGCCACATTCATCATTTGATAAATATCCGCATGAATATCATAACCCATGCGGTTAAGAACCGCACATAACACTTCCATCTGGGTGTTTCCCGCACCGGCTCCCAGCCCCCTGCATGTTCCGTCAAGATACTCTGCTCCTGCCTCAAGAGCAGCCAGACTGTTCCCCATGGCCAATCCCATATTATTATGGGCATGAAATCCGATTGGAACACTGACCGATTCCTTTAAGGCTGCAATACGCCTGTGCACGTCATTTGGCAACATATATCCGGCAGAATCAGCCAAATTAATATAATCGACTCCCTCTGCTTCAAAAATTCTGGCCTGTTCCACAATCTTCTCAGGTTCTGCCATATGGGACATCATCAGAAATCCAACGACAAACAGGCCTTTACTTTTAGCATACCGTATATGCTGGACCGATACATCCGCTTCAGTAACATGAGTTGCCACCCTCACTGCGCCGATTCCTGTTTCCTCCGCCCGCTTTAAGTTCTCTATAGTGCCTACTCCAGGCAGCAGCAGCACTGTAAGTTTTGCATTTTTGATTACTTCCCCTGCCGCACGCAGCAGTGTAAGTTCATCCACAGCAGAAAATCCGTAGTTAATAGAGGAACCGCCAATTCCATCTCCATGGCTCAATTCTATGAAATCTACCCCTGCCCTATCTAATCCTTCTGCCACTGCTTTTACCTGGTCAACGGTAAAACTATGGCTTACGGCATGGCTGCCATCCCGCAAGGTTGTATCTATAAGCTTAACCTTTCTTCTGATCATACCATTTTACCTCTTTCCACCCAACAGCCTGCCTGCCACCTTTTCAGCTGTTGCCACAGCAGCCTGATTAATAATATCCAGATTCCCGGAATAGGCCGGAAGAAAATCGCCCGCACCTTCCACTTCCACAATAACCGTAACCTTATTTCCATCAAGGACCGGCGGCACCCGCAGGCGGTAGCCGGGAACATAACTTTTTACTTCCTTTACGATTGCTTCTACTGAGTCCTTTATCCTTGCCTCATCGGGATTCTTAACCAATGCATAGACTGTGTTAGTCATCATCAACGGAGGATTGGCCGGATTCAATACAATAATGGCCTTTCCTTTATCAGATCCCGCCACTATCTCCAATGCCTTGGATGTGGTCTCTGTAAATTCATCAATATTGGCCCTGGTACCTGGCCCTGCACTCTTTGAAGAAATTGCGGATACGATCTCGGTATATTCCGAATCAGCGACACGATTAATTGCATAAGCGATAGGAACCGTGGCCTGGCCTCCGCAGGTCACCATATTGAAATTATCCGTATCAAACAGAAGGCTGTCCATATTGACACACGGTACCACATAAGGACCAACCGCAGCCGGTGTCATATCCATAACGATCTTCCCTGCTTTCTTTAATATAGGGGCATTATGTAAATGTGCTTTTGCACTGGTTGCATCAAATACAATGCGGATTTCAGTATCTGCAGCTATTGCATCCACGCCCTCAATTGAAGTATCAAATCCCAGTCCTGCGGCCCGCCTGATCCCTTCTGATTCCACAATACCGGCCATCAGCTTCATTTCCAAGCTGCTGCTCTTCATGACCTTATACATTAAATCCGTTCCTATATTGCCCGGACCGATGATACCTACTTTAATTTTTTCCATGAAAATGCCTCCCAAAACTAAAATGTAAACCCTAATACACCATAGACAATCGTTGCCACCGCCGTCATGCCAAATCCGATCAGAGACTCATATGGAATGATCTTAAGCCTTTCCTTGATTGACATCTGCAGCGTTCCTGCACTGATATGGAAGAAACTCCCGTGAGGCAGACAGTCAAACACACAGCAGCCCGCATGAATCATTACAGCTGCCTGGACTGCAGTCACTCCAAATGAAAGGATGGTTGGACCGAAAACCTGGGATGCCACGGTAGCTCCTGCCACACAGGAAGCGGTGGCTCCACCCATAACAATGCCTGACAATGGCGCAAGGATATATCCAGGAAGCCCTGATACCTCAACAAGGCTAATGAGCGTATCCTTTAATCCGGAATTGGAAATGATACCCGATATGGTCCCTGTTCCCAGAAGCAGAAGCACAATGCCGCTCATCCTCTGAAGGCCTGTATTTGCATACTTCAGCATTTCTTTGGGCTGCCTGATGGCGATGGCTCCAATCACTCCTCCAATGGGCAGGGCTACAATGGGATCAATGGTAATTCCGCAGATCGGGCGAAGCATCAGCAGAATGATCGTGCAGAATGGTCCTGCCAGGGCACAGCCGATGGATGGAAGCTGCCTTGTCTCAGCAACCGTACGATTGGTAAGCTTTGTGGAATCCACCATTTCCCCCTTATTCTTAAGCATGACCATGAATATGTAGGTAAATGCAATTCCGGCCAAAGCAGGTATCATTCCTCCAAGCACCACAGAAGTCATGGGAATGCCCAAATTCTCAGCCAAGGCAATGGTATTGGGATTGGGCGAAATGATATTCCCGGCATGGATACCGCCGATCAGTGCAATGGATGCAGCTGCCTTGGAATATCTGGTGGAAAGTGCAATATCCAAAGCAATAGGAGCAACGATCACCACCACCACATCTCCAAACGTTCCCACTGCCTGAAGGACCCATGCAGACAGAATGATTGCCAAAAGTGCAAAGCGGCTGCCCATCTTTTTCACAATTGTATGAGCAATGGTTTCCGCTGATCCGGATTCGATCAGGAAACCGGCCAGCATTCCTGCCGCAATGATACGCAGGATCCCTGACGCCATACCGCTGCCGCCGGATACCATCAGACTGACTGTTTCCGTCAATCCTGCTCCTCCGATCATTCCGCCTGCCAATGCTCCCAGCATCATGCCGTATACGGGCGGAACCTTTAAAATGATCAATACAATCACTATAACAAGTCCGGCTACAGCGCCTAATGTACTTATTGTTGCCATAATATACCCCCATCTTATTATCTGTCTGATCAACACTGAATGATTGCACCTTTGTCTGCCGAAGATGCCACTTTGGAATAGAGTTTTAAATAGCCGTTGGGTATCTCTTTTTCCGGTTTTACCCAATGTTTTCTGCGCGCACTGATAATCTCATCAGAAACGTGAAGCTCAAGTTTTCCTTCTGCCACATCGATCATTATCTCATCCCCATCCTCCACAAGGGCCAAGGGACCGCCTTCTGCTGCCTCAGGTGAGATATGCCCCACAAAGCATCCATTATTTGTTCCCGAAAAACGTCCGTCCGTGATCAAAGCCGTATCCTTTGCAAGCCCCATGCCATACATATACTTCATAGCCTTAAACATCTCCCTCATGCCGGGGCCTCCCTTAGGTCCTTCATAACGGATGACTACTACCTCTCCCTTCTGGATCTCACCACTCAGAATGGCTGATTCCGCCTCCTCCTCCGAGTTATAACATCTGGCCTTCCCGGTAAAACGGTGAAGAGCCGGATCAATGGCACCCGGTTTGGAAATTGCCGTATCCGGTGCCAGGTTTCCCGACAATACGGCTACACCGCCTGTCCTGGAAAATGGTTCATCCACTGTCTTGATGATCTCACGGTTCTCCGGATACCAGTACACCTGATCTTTAAGGTTTTCGTCCACAGACTTTCCAGTACATGTGACTGCACTCCGGTCTATGATACTTCCCAAACGGTCCATCACCCGCGGAATGCCGCCTGCCCGGTAAAACGCTTCCATATCCCACTTTGCCGCCGGGTTTACCTTGGCAATCTGAGGCGTTGTAAGATTCAGCGTTCTAAACTCTTCCACCACATTCATATCCAATTTTGCCTCATTCGCAATGGCTGCAATATGCAAAACAGCATTCGTGGATCCACAGATCGCCATAGTAACCTTAATTGCATTACGTATGGACTCCTTTGTTATAACCTGTTTTGCTGTGATGTTGTTCATCACCAGATTCACAACAGCACGCCCGGCCTCAAAAGAAGACTTCAGGCGTTCCCCATAAGGAGCGGGTATCAAAGCACTTCCCGGCAGACTCATTCCCATTGCTTCCGATACGCAGCACATGGAATTAGCGGTTCCTAAAAAAGAACAGGATCCGCATCCGGGACAAGCCGTATTCTCCAGTGAACGGTACTCATCCTCTGTGATCTTCCCGGAACGGGTCATTCCTTTTGCCTCATCAATGGATGTCAAGTCTGACTTTCTTCCGTCAAACTCGATCCCCCCTAACATAGGGCCGCCGACACATACAATCGCAGGAATGTCAAGACGTGCGGCAGCCATCAACATGCCGGGAACGATCTTATCACAGGAAGCCAGCAAGACAATACCATCGAGCCTGTGAGCCTGTACCATGACCTCTATGGAATTACAGATGATTTCCCTTGACGGAAGTATATAATTCATACCTATATGCCCCTGTGCCACACCATCGCAGCATCCAATGGTGCCAAACTCTACTGCAGTTCCACCTGCACTGTAAATTCCTTTTTTAACAAATTCATTTACCTGGTTCAGGTTAAAATGTCCGGGAACACAGGTATTCCATGTATTGGCAATCCCTATAAGTGGTTTATGATCCAGTTCATAATCAGAATATCCCATGGATTTAAAAAGAGAGCGGTAAAAGGGACTGTCCTCGCCGTGCATGATTTCATTGCTTCTAAATTCCATTCTTATCCTCCTATTAAGTAAGCTTTAATTTGTTCTATATTATAGAACTTTATTCTATATTGTAATAATATCCTATTTTATTTTACACGTCAATAACAAATCAATACAAATTCCATACAAGTTTTTGTGTATTTTGTATAAGCAGAAAAAGAAAACGGTTGAAATATTCTAAGTAAAATGTTAAATTACTATTACGAGGAGGAATGTTATGGCAACAACAAAAATCATACAGTCTTTAGAGCGGGCCATGTCCATCTTAGAACTGTTCCAGAATAATGTGGTAGAATTAAGTTTAAAGGATATCTCTGAAAGGCTGGAATTAAATAAAAGTACTACCTTTGGCCTTGTAAACAGTCTGTCCTCCCTTGGGTATCTATTGCAAAATGAAGAGAATCAGAAGTATTGCCTGGGGCCTAAGATATTATCTCTATCCAATGCCCTAAAGATGAATAATGTCCTGATACGGATTGCACATCCTTTTCTTGAACAGCTCTCTCATAAATATCATGAAACAGTACACAGCGCTGTACAGTCTGATAACAGTGTCATTTATCTGGACAAAGTAGAATCGGATTCATCTATTTTTATCAACACTCAAATGGGTGTTAAAAACTACATGTATTGTACCGGTGTAGGAAAATGTCTTTTGTCCTATAAATCGGAAGCACAAATTGACCAGATTCTGTCTTTTCCACTTAAGGCTAAGACTTATAATACGATCACCCAGAGAGATGCGCTTTTACATGAACTGAAACTGAGCAGAGAGCGCGGATATTCTATGGACAATGAAGAGATAGAAATAGGCCTTACATGCATAGGTTTTCCGGTTTTCAAAAGCTTTGAGGAGCCTGGCTTTGCCATCAGTATTTCCGGGGCAACGGGCAGAATTCTGGACAAGCTTCAAAATACTGACCTGATACATGATATGCGGTTAGCTGCCGCGGCAATGTCGCGGCAAATTTATAATTACCAGGCCCATTAATGTATGTCTGGAGGTTTTATTCTCCGCAGATTCATCCAGTATCTAACGAAAGCCGCCATGTATGATCCGGTATCCTGTATCAGGATACCGGATATCCTTTTTTAGAAATAAAAAAATCCCCTAATCCAATATCCAGACCAGGGAATTCAAACAATATATCCTGTTTTATAGCTGGCTGATCTTCAGCCATTGGCTTTTTTTCCAATTTTTTTTAAAAAACCGCCATTCCATAAAAACCTTCCCTCCTCGGCGTAAAAACAGCATACATAGGACCCTTATCCTATTCAGCACAAAATCCTCCACAAACTCATATGTCTCATTAGTAATAGATATTTCTGTCTATTTCTTTAGAAGCCATTCCAAAACATTAATCTGCTTGATACCATTATAGGATGTCAGTGGCGTATAATCCATAGTAAGAAGATACTTGGGATTATGGTCTTTTATTGCATCCAGTGATGAAAGTTCCCGCTTTAGTGTCTGCTCTTCCAATACGGTCTGAGATACTTGATAATATTCTTCCCCTTCGGCGCCAATGGCAATAAAATCAACCTCAGCATCTCCAACTTTTCCTATATGAACTTCATAACCTCGTCTTATAAGTTCCAGGTAAACAATATTTTCTAAGATATGCCCCATGTCTGCCTGTTTCGTGCCTAATATAAAATAACGAAGCCCTATATCCGCTGCATAATATTTCGATCCTGTAACGAGATACTGCTTCCCTTTTATATCATATCTTCCTACCTTATATAGAATAAAACTGTCACAAAGAGCAGAAAGATAGTTTTCCACAGTAGGTACGCTGATTTTCCTCCCTGATGATGTCATTGCATTTGCAATCTTAGTGGCGGAACACATATTTCCAATGTTATCAAACATAAATTCCACCACGCTTTGAAGCATAGATGGATCAGATATTTTCTTTCTGGTAACAATATCTTTGAGCAAGATTGTATTGTAAATTCCCTCAAGATAAACTCTGATATCTTGTTTTCTTGCAAGTTCAAGCGTTCCTGGAAAAGAACTGTTTTGTAAATAATTCATATACAGTGCACCTGTATTTGTGTTTCCAGGATATGCTGATATATATTCCTTAAAAGAAAGAGGAAGCATTTTTATCTCAACATACCTGCCAGAGAGCAATGTGGCAAGTTCTCCGGAAAGCAGGAACGCATTAGACCCCGTAATATATAAATCTACATTTTTCTTTACATAAAGCCAGTCTACTGCTTCCTGGAAATTTTCAACTTGCTGTACTTCATCTAAAAATACATAGTTCTTATTGCTCTTTACCAGTTTACTTTCCACATATTGATATAGCTTTTCTGATGTGCGAATACCACGATAATCACCGTCCTCCAAATTAACGGTTATGATTTGTTCCTCTTCTACTCCATTCTCTTTTAAATAGGACTGATACAATTCAAATATCGTTGACTTACCGCAGCGGCGAATTCCAGTTATTACTTTTATTAGGTTTTTATCTTTAAAACTAATTAAACTTTCAAGATAATCATTTCGTTCAATCATTTGTTACACCTCCCTATAGTTTTTATAAACCAACAATAACATATCTTCTCATTTTTGTAAAGTTTGTAATAAACATTTTACAAAGTTCACCACTTTGTGAAATTTGTAAGATGTGTTATTATGCTATTTTCTCACTATTGTACGCAAGAAGCACCTTGCTGATGATTTTAATCCGAATGACAATTACAAAAGTATTTTTCCAGGCTGATGTAAATGGTGGGCCCAGTATAAAAAGAGAGAAAAAACGTCCGGCGGCTATCGAAGAACCGCTACCTTAACATATTGAAATCTTTGATGCAAAAAGTGGTACAAAGCGAAAGACAGGATTAACAAATGGAGTGATAAATGTATATAAATAATAGTGGAAATCTAAATAAAAAAATGGTAAAATTCAACAAGATACGCATGGAATATTGCCAAATAATTATAAAAGTTCCACAACTGGGAGGGGGTATTTCAAATTGACTTCCAACATACATGACCTTAGAATGAAGACGAAATAAAACAACAATCTCGAGGAGGAATAAGGCATGGATGTAACAAGAAACGATGTGGAACGGATGATCGATGCTTCCCTGGGTGCAACGCCGGCGCCTACCCTGGCACAGGTGGAGGAGTTTGTGCGAAAAACACTGAATTATAACTTTGCCACCACATTGACAGAACCATTTTTCATCCGGGGAAATGCAGACATACTTCACCAGGCAGGCAAGGAACTGGTCAGCGTAATCTCCTATCCCCTGGGCGGTATGACCCATGAAGCAAAACTATACCAGGCGAAACAGGCACTTAAGGACGGAGCGGATGAACTGGACATCTCCATGGATGTCAGCGCCTTTAAATCAGGCAGGTATGATTATGTCAAGGAAGATCTGAAGCCTTTTGTGGATATGATGGAAGGCAGAATCATGAAAATGATTTATTTTGCCAGTCTCTTAACCGAAGACGAACAGCTGCGGGCTGCCGAGATGGCAATTGAATTGGGAATTCCCTATCTTAAGACAAATACAGGCTTCGGGTTTGTCACCACCACAGATCAGGTAAAACTCATCAAAGACCACTACCATGATGCAATAAAGGTTATGACCTCTGGCGGCGTCAGGACCAAGGAAGATGCTATCGCCATGATAGAAGCTGGAGCAGAACGGATTGCAACCAGTTCCGCATTCAAAATTGTAGACAGCTTTCAGGATTGAAACGATGGTAGTGTCAAGTAATCTATGAAAAACGGAGTCTAAAAAATAGGCTCAACCGAACCTTGAAAATTGCAGATATTAATGGTTTTAAGACCTTGGGG